>JAPULM010000012.1 GCA_027294925.1 bacterium | reverse complement strand
CGACCCTCACCCCGCTCTCTCTCTGGCCAGGGAGAGGGGGCAGAGTGCCCGCTTGCATGGGTTGCCGGAGGCAGTGTCAGCTGGCGCTATCATAACACGAAAAGCTAGTGAGAAACTTGTCGTGTTCCTGGGGATTGCCTGAACTGCAATGGGAGCAAACACATGCAATACGGGGCATTCTGCCAATCCTCGTGACGCCATGGCATACCCCTCCGACTCAGAAGTGATAAATCACCGAGGCGATAATACTGTGCTGAGTTATCGTGCTATCCAGCGCCGCGCTGTCAACTGTTCCGGTGCGCAACTGATAGGCAAGGTCGAAGACGAACCGGTTGATGGTAATACCGCTACCCAGCGTGAAGCCGTAGAAGTTGTCAATGCCGCCATCACCCGGCTCCGGGTCGTAGAAAAAACCGGTCCGCAACGGAATCAGCAGGTTGCGTTTGATCAACAGGTATTCGGCCCCGAGCCGAACACTGGTGGTGTCATCCGCTTCGCCATCTAACACCGCCTTACCCTTGCCGGACGGCGCGCCATTCTCAACCAGTAACTTAAACTTATCATCGTCGCTCGAGTCTTCTAATTTGAAATCGGACCAGTGCACACGTGAGACGTCAAGCGATAGGGTCAGGTTGTCGGACAAACGAGCCGCAACGCCAATGCCATAGGATAGCGGCATATCCATATCGAGTTTTTCTTTGAAATCCAGCCCCGTGCTGACGGTATTATTGCCGCCACCTGGGTCCAGGGTGACGTCTAACGATGACGAATGTTTACGGGTCAATTTGGCCTCAAAGGGGGTGCGAAGGACAGCGCCGACGGTGAAGATACGATTAATCGTCCACAGCAAGCCAATCGTCACGTTGAACCCTTCAAAGTCGAATTCCTCGCGAATACGGCCGGTTGAAACAAACGGAACGGTACTGCCACCGCTGGCGACGAAGCCAGAGCTTTGCACATCAACGTCTTGCTCCCAGCCGTTGCCAAACAAATCGGGCCAGATATTAAATGCCAAACCAAGCGAGAAGGCAGGCGTGACCTGCACCGCCACGGCGGGCGAGATGGTCCACAGTCCGCCATCCTGCTCGGAATTCACTTGCTGCACGCCGGTAATCTCTGTAAATCCTGACGTCACATCAGTCTGACCGTTAAGATCGAACAGGCGCTGAAAGCTAAGCGATACCACGATATTGCGCTTCAACAGTTCAAAGGGGTACACCACACTGAGATAGTTGAGATTGATGGCATCGATGCTTTGCCCGTCAATCGCAATCACACCTTGATTAAAACCTTGCTGGGTGATGTCGTGATCTTCAAGTCGGATAAAAAAGGAGCCGACCACCGACGCTTCAGGCTGTTGCAGTTGCACCAGGCCGGCGGGATTCCACGATGCCGCGGTGGCGTCATCTGCCACGCCGATGAAGGCGAACGCCTTCCCAGCCGCACGGGCGCCGGAGCCAACCGGGTTGGGCGAGGTGGCGAAATTAAATGACGGAGGCAGCGTAATGCCGACATCCAACGGGCTCATCTGGGCCATACTCAAGGTGGGCAGTAAGCATAGAACAATGAAGCACAACGGCAAACGTGCCAGAGGCATAATGATTCTCTCCTTAATGGTTTACTTGGTAATGACCTTATCCGACGCCCGAATACGCCCCAACCCTTTAGACGGTATCAAGACCGCCTCTGACAGCTCTTGCGTAACCGCAACAATGCGGGCTTCGCCCAGGACCTTGTCCGGCTTACGTAGCAAACGGCCGGTTTGCGGATGCTTGAGCGTCTTACCGGAGCGAAACACGATAAGCTTCATATAACGCTTGATGCCCTGCCTTTCGGCCAGGTCAATGGTTAGACGCTTGCCATCGTTTTCTATCACAAATCCCTCCAACAGCGGAAAATGTCGACGCAACTTCCAGGCCAACCCCTCCATCAAGGTCTTCATGCTACGCGGCGTCAGATCCTCACCATAGACGTCTTCCGCCGCTAGCACCGTACCCGTTTCCACATCCACAAAACGCGCAAACACCTCTAACGAGGTCGGTGTTTCGGTCACCATGCCGGCCACAATGCCTTCAGCAGTGGCAATCTTGCCGGCCCTGGCTGCGGTGGCCGGATCAGCCAGGTTGGTCTGACTCAGTTTGTGCTCGCGCAAGATGGCGGCCAAGCGCTGGCGTTCGACAAAATCAAAGCGGCGTTGACTAACAAAGACATTAAACAGGTAGTCATCGACAATCTCCGACAGCAGCGAACTCTCGCCATGCTTTTGCAGTGGCAATAAGACCACGCGCAAGCGAGAGCCGACACGCCGCACCTGGCGCACTTGACGAATCACGCTCAGGGTCAATTCGGTCTGGTTGCCGGCGGCATCGATGGCTTGCAGGGTGAGCACGTTGTTCCCCGCTTGCAACGGCAGGGTGTAGGCAAAGAACAATTGCCGGGTCTGACGACGCCACAGCGATTCGCCGTTAATGGAAAAGGCGTCGATGGCGCCGGCATCGCTCACCCGCCCCTCGAGGTAAATCGTATCGCTATACACCACCTCACCGTCGCGCAGACCGGACAGCCGGATCACCGGTTGCTGACGGTCGATCAGACGCGCCGTTTGTAGCAATGCGGTCTGCCAGGTCGTACCATCTGACACCACCTGCACATCCGTACGGCCCGGCAGGCGGGTTGCCCAGCGTGTTAAGGCGGACGCATCACCCCTTCCCTGCCGATTGCCTGGCGCCGTGTCAGCCAGTGGCACAATGGCAATTTCGCCCCGTGTCACATTGCCTACCGCGTCCTCTACTTCGAAGCTGATAAATTCCATCCCCGGGTTGAACGGCACCTCCTGCGCAAAGTCCCATTCGCGGCCCGTTTGCAAAGCGATCGGACGGCCGCCAAGAACAAAGCGCGTAATCCGACTGTAGTCGGCTACTAAGCCCTCAACACGCACCCGTTGTTGCGGCGGAGCACCCATCAGGCGGACCGCATCCAAGCTCAGCAGCGGTCCCTGACGATCCAGATGCACCGTGACCTGTCGGCGTACCTGATGACCCACCAGATCGCCAGCCACGATATCAATGGTATTGGCGCCATCGCGCAAGGCGACCTCATGCGCAAATGGCAGACGCGGTTCGGCCAGGTCAATAAATTGATCGTGCCCGTTCACCGCAATGGCTGCGACATAGGTATCGTCCTCCACCTGACCGGCCACCGTAACACTAAAACGGTTGGTCAGTAATCCGTCTTCAGGGCTATGCAGCAAAATACGCGGCGGCACGGCGTCGGTTTGATTTTGTAGCAATAGCGCCTTGCGTGACTTATTCAGGTAAAATTTGGCTTTCGCTGTTGCCTCCGAAGCGAGCGAATGTTTCAGCTCCTGAATGGCGTCCCGGTGACGCGCACGGCGATAATAAATAATGCCGCTTTCACGATGCGGGAAGTAGTCCATCAGATGCATACCATAGGTGCGCGCGTCACGCTGATCCTTGTCGCGCTGCGCAGCCGCTGCTTGCAAATCCGCCAGCGCATCGTCCCAAAATTCACCGGCGGCATACGACATGCCACGGTCATAGTAGTCCCACCAACGATCGCGCCAGGTCTGGCGCGATGTCACGCCGTATTGTTTACCGTCTTTGACGTACACATTGCCGCGCTCGACTGCACATCCCGTGACATAAAACAGCAGCAGCAGGAGAAGAACGGCTTTTGCAAATACTGAGAACTGAATGACCCTGCAGTCGCCCCTCACCCTGCTCTCGCCCCTCAAGGGGCGAGGGAGAATAGGGGGCGCACGATGCCCGGATGACTTTTGAGACCCGCAACAAAAATGTTTCACGGCTTCAACACCTCCCGCACGCGCTGGCCTACGGCCAAGGGGGCGCTTTGCTCAAGCAGGCG
>JAPULM010000119.1 GCA_027294925.1 bacterium | reverse complement strand
GGACGAAAGTCGGGCTTAGTGATCCGGTGGTTCTTAGTGGTAGGGCCATCGCTCATCGGATAAAAGGTACGCCGGGGATAACAGGCTAATCCCGCCCAAGAGTTCACATCGACGGCGGGGTTTGGCACCTCGATGTCGGCTCATCGCATCCTGGGGCTGAAGCTGGTCCCAAGGGTTGGGCTGTTCGCCCATTAAAGCGGTACGCGAGCTGGGTTTAGAACGTCGTGAGACAGTTCGGTCCTTATCCTCCGTGGGCGTTGGAGTGTTGAGAGGAGCTGTCCCTAGTACGAGAGGACCGGGATGGACGCACCTCTAGTGTACCAGTTGTGGCGCCAGCTGCATCGCTGGGTAGCTACGTGCGGAACGGATAACCGCTGAATGCATCTAAGCAGGAAGCCGGCCTCAAGATGAGCACTCCCGGGCTTAGGCCCCACAGACCTGTTGAAGACTACAACGTTGATAGGCTGCAGGTGGAAGCACGGCGACGTGTGAAGCTGAGCAGTACTAATCGGTCGTGTGGCTTGACCTTCTTTTCACTCTACGTTGTTTTAGCACTATGCAGTTGTCATAAATAGTCTGTTTTTTTGCCATTTGTTTCCGGTGGTTTTAGCGAAGGGGTCACACCCGTTCCCATTTCGAACACGGAAGTTAAGCCCTTCAGCGCCGATGGTACTGCATGGGTAACTGTGTGGGAGAGTAGGACGTTGCCGGATTAAAAAACCCGCAGCTTTAAGCTGCGGGTTTTTTTCATTATCGCCCCTCTTCAACTCTGTCTGATTCTTCTACCTCACGACCGCCTGCCTGTCCATTTATCTCGTCTGTGTCAATTCTGAAAAAGAAATGAAAACGCCTCATATGGCTTCATGCAAGGCGACCCATCAACATAACGATATACGCTATGGCGCAAATCTGAACTTAACGCCAAAATTGTTGAAGACACAGTCCCATAATTGTCTTGCGGGCGATGCATACAGATTGTTTCCCGCTCTTTCACGCCAAGCTCGTGATCCCGGCACACTTCCTCCAAAAACGGTAGCAGGGTCTGTAAGTCCGTATACGCGGTACGTTGCAAAAGATGACGTGCACGTCGGATACGGATAGTTTCCACATCATCTAAATTGCCATTAGCCAAAACATACAAACCGGTCGTCAAACGCTGTATTTGCGGCATACCATCGTAAGCAATCCAATAGGCTTTATCCCGATCCAACGTCAATACATTAAACGGATTATAGAGATCGATCGCCACACGGTCTAAAAAGGCAGCAGCAGCCTCAGCCGACCGAAGCTGTAAAATATCAAGACACAGCAGCCCGCGTGAGCGGCGCTTCGGATCATTCGCCTGCTCGGGATACATGCGTCGATTTGTCAGACCAACGACCAAACCATACTCGTTGACCCCGAGCCATGTCCCTCCAGCTCGCACATCCCGCCCTCCCCAGATCACCGGACTTTGCTGTAGTACATCAGGCGCTTGTGCCGGACGGTCGTGATGTTCGTCCCGGTTGGCTGCAAGAACAATTGGATAGCCTTCCACACATTGGTGTATCACCATTAAAATGCACATAACTACTCCATCCATAGCACTCTCTACTTGAGCAGAGTCAATTTGAGGGTTGACGATAAAAAAACCCTCTGGCAAAGTCAAGGGACGGAGGCATAAATTTATAATCAAATTTTTGCCCTGATCATTGACAAGTACCACGCCAGTCAGGTACCCTTTGGAAAAGTGGAAATCTTTTTTCTAGTTTAGGTATCTATGCGTTTTAAATTGAGCACAGAGTATGCCATTCACGGCCTGCTATATCTTGCCCTCCGGCCACCTGAGACCATTACGATGCTACCGGAGGTCGCACGTGCCATTCACGTTGCCGAGCCCTCGCTACGCAAGGTCTTTCAAACTTTAGCCCGGTATGGCTTAGTCACCTCGTACCGCGGTATAAAAGGTGGCTATCGTCTCGCAATGTCGATGCAAGAGATTACCTTAAAGGACGTTGTAGAGGCCACCGAAGGCACCACCTTCCTGTATCAGTGCATCAGCACGCAACAGCAATGCGAACCAGGCCCTCGTTGCGTTATCGGGTCTGCATTTCAAGAGGTGGAAGCCCGAATTATCGCGGCCCTTCGCACCCTTACCCTGGCCAGTTTGGTAACGCGCGTTGAAGACGGCAGCAAGGTTATCCAGTGGCTCGAACATCCCTTGCTACCGTCTCATTAACGCCATCCACTGTGCTGTTTATTCTAAAGGACAGCCCTTTATGACTCATGCTTCGTCTACGCAGCCATCGGCGACGCTCGATATCGACGCCATACACCGAGATTTTCCAATTCTGAGTCGGAAAATCCACGGGCACCGGCTCGTCTATCTCGACAGTGGCGCTTCATCGCAAAAACCGCTATCGGTTATCGAAGCCGTCAATCACCTGTACAGGACAAATTACGCCAATATTCATCGCGGCGTCTATACCTTGAGCGAAGAAGCCACCGCGGCCTATGAACATGCGCATGAACGTGTCTCTCACTTCATCAAGGCAGATTTTGAAGAAGTCATCTTCACCAAAAACACGACGGAATCATTGAATCTCGTAGCCTATGCCTGGGGCTTGTCAAACCTCCAGGCGGGTGATGAAATTGTAACCACTCAGCTGGAACACCACAGTAACATCGTACCCTGGCAACAAATTGCCCAGCGCACCGGTGCAACGGTTCACTATATCCGTATCGATGCACAAGGCAAACTCGATATGGAGCATGCTGCTGAGCTGATTGGATCGCGCACGAAACTTGTCTCGGTAACCCATGTGTCCAATGTGCTAGGTACCGTCAATCCGGTTTATGAGCTGGGACAGATGGCGCATGCGCAAGGCGCTCTAATCTGTGTGGATGGCGCTCAGAGTATTCCACACATGGCCATTGATGTGCGGGCGTTAGACTGCGATTTCTTTGCCTTTTCCGGCCACAAAATGCTAGGGCCAACGGGAATCGGCGGCCTTTACGGCAAACGCGCCATCCTTGAACAAATGGAACCCTTCTTGTTCGGCGGTGATATGATTCGTGAAGTCACCTTCGAGGGCGCCACCTGGAACGATCTACCCTGGAAATTTGAGGCTGGTACCAGCCCCATAGCCCAGGGTGTTGGACTCGGCGCCGCCGTCGACTATTTAGAAAATTTAGGTATGGATGCGATTCACCATCACCAGCAGACGCTTGTCAGTTACGCCATGGATCAGATGCAGCAGGTGCAAGATTTAGAAATCTACGGACCCGCCGCGCACGAGCGCGGCGGCGTCATCTCGTTTAATCTGGAAGGCATTCATCCACACGATATGGCCTCTATTCTAGATCAACAAGGCATCGCGATTCGCGGTGGCCACCACTGTGCGATGCCCCTGATGCGCGTGTTGGGCGTTAACGGCACCAGTCGAGCTAGTTTTTATATCTACAATACGGTTGATGACGTCGACATGCTGATTGAAGCCGTTGGCGAAGCCAGGAGGATCTTACGGCGATGAGTTTTAATCTATATCAAGAAAACATTCTCGATCACTATGAAAATCCCTATAATCAGGGCAGTATCGAAGACCCGGATCTGGAATTTCGTGATCTCAACCCGCTATGCGGCGATGAAGTGTGCATTCAGGCCCGTCTTGACACCCAGAATCATCTGAGTCAGATCTGCTTCGAAGGTAAAGGCTGTGTCATAAGTCTGGCTTCAGCCTCCATGCTGATGGAAGAAGTCGAAGGGAAAAGTCTTGCTGAGGTTAAACAGATGGGCCGGCAAGACATTCTCGACCTGCTTGGCATCCCACTGACCACCATGCGAGTCAAATGTGCGATGTTGCCCCTGCGAACGCTGGAGAAAGCCATCCATATGTACGAAGGCCAGAAGTGAGGGAGCGGATACAGCGCCTTCTCTCAGGGCCTCTACCCGCTCTGGTGCAACGCGGCTTGCCAATTGTCGCCGCCACGCTTATCAGCCGCCCTCTCGGCTATATACGAGCCGCGATCCAGGCCTGGCTGTTTGGCGCAACTGCCGCGATGGATGCCTTTGTCGTCGCTTTCAATGTGCCAAGCATTCTGCAGGTGGTGTTATTAAGCGGCCCGCTTAGCAGCGTGTTGGTGCCCACCCTAACGGCTTATCGCCATGATAGACGAGCCTTAAACGACCTATTCAACAGCCTTTTCACCCTCTGCTGCCTGCTAGGCTTAGCGATTGCCGGTGGTGCAGCGCTTGCTGCACCACTCCTGATGCGTCTGGCTGGCCCTGGTTTACCGCCTGACACCCAGTCTCTTGCCACCCTCCTCTTCCGCCTCATGTTACCTATGTTAGTCATGCAGGCGCTGTTATCGGTATGTAAAGGTGCTCTGAACGCCCTGGATCATTATGGCGCACCGGAATACGCCGGGGTCATCTTTAATATCGTGGTCATTGGCGCTGCCCTTCTCCTGAGCCCATATATGGGCATTATCAGCCTAGCCATCGGCGCCTCACTCGGCGGCATTGCACAAGTGATCATGCAATTCCCTTTTCTCGCACAGCACGGCATACGGTACCGGCCTAGCCTTCGCCTAGGCGCCCTACGGCAAATGTCGTCTTTAGCACCTGGCGCCTTTTTAAGCACCATCATCACACCTCTGGGTGCGTTTATTGATCGTGCGCTGGCAACCCTGCTGTTTACAGGGGCACCTTCCGCCCTCCACTATGGGTTTTTGCTATTTATGTTGCCGGCAAGTCTTGCCATCGTCCCCCTATCAACTGTGCTGTTGACCGATCTCGCCAGTTTGTACCATCAAGGTGAGATTCGAACCTTACACCACCGAACCCAATATGGCCTACGCCTCATGTTACTGATTACCATTCCTGCCGCCCTACTAGGTGGCTTGCTAGCGGCGCCCATCACCCGCCTGGTTTACGAACACGGCCATTTTCAGGCAGCCGATACCCTACGCGTCGCACAGGCTCTGCGAGCCTACCTCGCAGGACTGCCATTGTATGGCTGCGTCCACCTCATCACCCGAAGCTTTTACGCCCTACAAGACACCTTCACACCTGCTCTGGTCGGTCTTGGCGCCCTACTGATCAATGTTATCGCGGATCTCGTGTTGATGCAATTTTTCAGTCACTGGGGCATCGCCCTTGCCCGCACCATCACCCTGTTGTTTTCCGCCATCATGCTATATAGCCTCTTTCAGCGACGCTGCGGCATATTGCGTGGCACACGCATCTCTTAATACTGCGCCACACAAAAGAGGGTCCAAATACTTAACAAACTTGACAGACCTTGTACGACGCTATAGCCTTGCTATAGATATTCAGGTTTGCTTTTGGAAATCTAGACGGCCTGCTTGAGACGTGGAGAGCCGAGAAAGACCCGATTAAAACAGGAGGTTCCTAATGAAAAAAGCAATGATCCTAACCCTAGCACTGAGCCTGGTGGCATTTAGCAGTGCTGCACTAGC
>JAPULM010000118.1 GCA_027294925.1 bacterium | reverse complement strand
GATATGCAACACACGGCCGACCAGGAGCAGGCACTGGTCCAAACCCTCTCGACGGTGGGCAAGCCGGCTCTCTACGCGACCGCAATTTTGTTCCTCGGCTTTCTCATCCTGGGCTTATCTACTTTTATCCCGATTCAGGAGTTCGGCATGTTGTCAGCCGCCACTATGGTCGCCGCCCTCGCCGCAGATGTGATCTTGCTGCCCGCTTTGCTCACGACGACGCGGATCATTACGCTGTGGGAGGTCCTGTATCTCAAACTCGGTCGGGACCCGCATAAGACCATTCCCCTGTTTGCCGGGTTGCGGCCTCTGCAAGCAAAAATCGTGATCTTGATGGGCCAGCTCAAGAGCTTTCCCCAAGGCCGGCCTATTGTCACACAGGGAGACGTGGGGAACGAAATGTTCGTACTGATTAACGGCAAAGCCGAGGTGGTGATCAACACCTCGGGCTCGGCACGACACATCGAAACTCTCGAACGAGGCGACGTGTTTGGAGAAATGGCGCTGATTCGGCAAAGTCAGCGCATGGCGGACGTGGTCGCAATTGACGCGGTTGAGGTGTTTGCGGTTGACGAACGCTTTCTGTCTCGCATCGAACGCCGCTATCCACGCATCGGCGCAAAAATCTACCGCAATCTTTCGAAAATTCTGAGCGATCGCCTGGAGCGGGCGCTGCAACGCGCGTAACGGAGTCCTGATAGGGTGGCTATTGTCGCCGCCTATTGCCGGCGTGTTTAGGTGTGTCCTGATCGCCCCTCTTGCGAAAGGGAAAAGTCTTCCGATACTTAGTCTGCATCAAAACGGAAAAAGGAGAATGCAATGAGAATACGGACTGGCATTTTCACTACTATACTAAGCGTGCTTGGCGTGTTTGGATGTCTGACCTTTACTTATCCAGCCCTTGCTGATTCACCTTCCCAGCTCACGACTGAGCTGGTGGTAGAAAAAGACGGGAAATTCACGCTCGATCGCGTGCGACTGTGTCAGGTCTTTCGGCCTGCAGAACTCGGTGGGGGAGTGACCCCGCCATTTCAGGTCAAGGCCCACATGGAGGCCCCGACGACGGTCATTAGCCGCGACAGATTCATCGCCCTGGGGACCGAGCTGGCCGTCGGCTTGCGTATCAATTTTGCCAGCGATCTCATTAAAGAGCTGACGCCGATGCAGGCCCTGGACGCCTTACAGTGCAAGCAGGTCGAGGCCGCGATTGGTACGGTGGATTTCGAGGTCAATATCGTGATGACCGGCGACGGCATGCAGATCGAGGTGACAGAGACGGCCTCAGGTCAAAAGCAGAAACAAACCACCACCTGGGAACAGGTGTTAGGAGAATAGGGTAGCCGTAGAAATTCAGACTTCTTGCAAACTTCTTGCAGACTTCTTGCCGACTTCTTGCAATTCTTGCAATTCCTGGAGGAGCAGCGCCGTGGACGGCGCTGCTCGGTAAAACAGGATGAACGCGAAGACAAGAAGATACGCACAGCCGCTACTGCGCCGCAGTTACACTGCTACTGCGCCGCTATTGCGAAGCTATTGCGCCGCTATTGCGCCGCTTACTGCGCAGCATACCCCCCATCAACGGTAAACACTGATCCCGTCACCCACGACGACTCATCCGAGGCCAAAAATAACGCCATGGAAGCAATGTCTTCTGGCGTCCCCACGCGGCCGATGGGGTGACTCTTTGCCACACGTTCCAGCCGCTTGGGATTGGAGCTGTGGAGAACGTGGGCCATCATTGGCGTATCGACAGCGCCTGGACAGATGACGTTGCAGCGGATGTTTTTGGCCGCATAGCCGGTGGCAATAGCGCGGGTGAGCGAAATCACGCCGCCCTTCGCCGCCGTATAGGCGTGTACATTGCCAACGCCTAAGAGTCCGGCCAACGATGAAACGTTTATGACCGAGCCGCCGCCGGCATTCGTGATTTCTGGAATCGCATATTTGCAGCCCAAATAGACGCCCTTGAGATTCACACCAATGATGAAGTCCCACATGTCTTCTTCAAGGTTGGTGACGGTCGTGTCATTCTTGTGCAGCACAGCCGCGTTATTATACATGATGTGCAAACCGCCATAGGTTGCGACTGCACAACGGACTGCAGCTTCGACGTCTACCGCCTTTGAAACGTCCGTCTCCTGAAAGACGGCCTCTCCCCCTGCCGCTTTGACCAACTGAACGGTCTCTTGTCCGCCTTCGACTTTGATATCGGTCACCACAACTTTGGCGCCTTCTTGAGCAAACAGCACGGCTGCCGCTCTGCCCTGTCCACCGCCGGCTCCTGTAATTAATACGACCTTGTCGGCCAATCTTCCTGGCATAATTTCCTCCTTACTTAAAACGGTACGGTCAAGGTACCGGGAACGAGTACAAAATTCATGTGGTGTCCTGGAAGAGCCCCTAATGGATACGCCGGACAAGGCCAACAGCGACGGCAGGGTCGTCATTGAAGCTCAAGATGGAGGAGAGACAAACGAGAAGCCATGAGCGGGGACAGGAGGACAAGAAGAGGGAAATAAGAGGAAGTCAGGAGTTCCCCGCCTACGGCCTTATGGGGACATGTCGACTGGATAGCGGGTTACTTTAGGAATGCCTAACCCAGGCCCTACGCAAAACGACGGATATGCTTTTCCTGATCGCGCCACCTGTCCTCTTAGCGCTCCTTTCTGTCCATTGAATACCGGAGGGCCATTCTCTCTATTCATATTGACTGACCTAGTCAGTTATTATATAAATTCATCATGGCTAGAAAAATCCCAGCAGACCGGTTCGATAGGCTTGTGGACTGCGCGCTCCAGGTTTTCATTGACCAAGGCTACCGCCGGACGCAAATGGCAGATATCGCCGAAGCCCTCGGCGTAGCCAAAGGCACTGTGTATCTCTACGTCAAGAGCAAAGAGGCATTATTCGACCTCGCCGTGCGCTATGCGGACACTAAACGGCCCATTGTTTCACCACCGCCGCTGCCGGTGCCTACTCCACAGTCAGGCGCGACCCTCCACTATGTGCGTGAACGGCTCATACAGGAGCAAGGCATGCCGGTTCTGGCTCTCGCGCTTGGCCGTCAGCGCGTGATGCAGCCGCGTCAGGAAATCAACGCGATTGTTGATGAACTATACGAGACACTGGCGCGCAACCGGAATGGGATCAAGCTGCTTGATCGCTCAGCCCCAGATCTGCCGGAACTTGCAGCGTTGTGGTTTGAAGGAGCCAGGGGCGGACTTCTTCAACTCCTGACTCAATATTTGGAAGACCGGATGCGGAGGAAACTGTTCTATGTGCTGCCGGATGCTGCGACCGCCGCACGTCTCATACTGGAGACTGTCGTGTTTTGGGCCGTACATCGGCATTGGGATGCGAGTCCGCAAAGCACGAGTGAGGCAGTCGCAAAAGAAACCGTCCAACATTTCCTGGTGCATAGTCTGGTTAAGAGGGTCTAAAAGGAGGACACACCGTGCGTTTCAGTTATTTCTACCCCCTCATCGGTTTTGTGCTACCAACCCTGCTGGTGGGGTATGGTCTCATGATTCCTCGGAGTTGTATTGCTGGCTTGAACGAACTGACTATCGGGTTTGGGGGGACGGTCGTAGGTGCGTGTCTCACCTACTGGGCTGGCATTCGGGTCGTATACCGTGACAAGGCTTGAAAGGACCGGAAAGGGTCGGAGGAGAGAAAACATGCAACGTCCTGAATGGATAGCCCGGCAAGCGCGCTGCCCAACCGGCCTGGTGGGAAAAATCCTCGGCCGCATTATGGCTGTTGAAACAACGCCTGAAAATGAGCAGGCCCTCCAGCTCTTAGGGCTGCGCGCAAACAGCCACGTACTCGACGTGGGATGTGGCCATGGGCGAACGCTGGCCCGCGCAGCAGCGTTGGTTCCAGACGGCTTTGTGGCCGGAGTGGATGTTTCAGCCGCCATGGTGCGTATGGCCAGCCGACACAATCGAGAGCTGATCAAAGACGGTCGGGTCGAAATCACCTGTACGGACAGTACGCATCTCCCGTATCCAGAGCATCGATTCGACTCCGTTCTCAGCGTCCATACGCTGTACTTCTGGTCAAATCCAGACGAGCATCTTCGAGAAATCCAGCGCGTCATGAAGGACGGAGCACGCTTTGTGCTGGGTTGCCGGTCGGCGGCTGATACACAGATAACCGCGCAGTTCCCGGCTTCGATTTATCGTTTCTACACGCCCGAAGAAGCGCTCGCCCTTCTCACGGCAGCAGGCTTCCAGGCCGTCACGGCGGAGCAGCACCAGGTATCGTCAGGAAATATTCTCTTTCTTTCAGGACAGAAATAGGAAGAGCAGTTCTGTCACTTTTTAGATACGCTTTGAGCGGGGCTTACCAGTCCTCCAAATCGATCTTTAGAGCATTGAGGTTGCGGGCCATCATATTCCAGAAGGAGGTCGCAGCGGTCAGATCGAGAATATGTTCCTGTCCTATGCAGTCTTGGACCTGTTGAAATAGCTCGTCATCGACCGTGCCCTTCTGGGTCAGGTCGTCAGCGTAGCGCAGGACTAACTTGTCGTCATCAGTAAACAGCGAACTCGTTTGATACGAGCCGATATTGTCGATCTGCTCGCGGGAAATCCCCGTGCCTTCGGCGATTGAGATATGCCGTACGAAACCGTAATTGCAGTTGAGCCGTGTCATGAGAATGAGTACGGCTAACTCGCGCAACCGAGGGTCCAGGGCGGATTGATGCATAAAATAATCGGCAAGGGGGAAAACTCGCTTGGCCAGCTTGGGGTTATTTGACAATGCCTTCACGACATTGGGCACCTCGTCTAGGTTAAACTGCTGGGCAAAACTATCGTATAACTCTTTTGCCTCTGCGGTTGCGGTGTCTTTTTCGACGTATGGAATTCTGGCCATGGGTTTTTCCTTTCTTAGTCCCCCTCACCTTCGGGAGAGAGGGGGCAACCCACCCCGGCGCTACGCGCCACCCCTCCCAAGAGGGGATTTGTTGAGAGCGGGCGGTGCATGGGAGGCACCCTCCACAAACATCTCTTCACCCTCGCCCTCGCCCACAAGGGGAGAGGGGATTTGGAGGATATTTGTTGAGACGAGTGAGAGCTTAATTCGGCGTCCAGGCCAAGGCTCGTACCTCACCAAACTCCCGTTCTGATTTATTCCACGACACGCCAGCGTCATGACTGGTGTAGACATAACCATGCAGGCTGTTAGCCACAATAAAATCGGGATCTGCCGAATTCGTGGCAAACCAATAGATGGTCGAGTTTGGGACGACGGGTAAAGGAGCGGCCTCCCACGTTTGCCCGCCATCAGTCGAACGCTGGATAGCACCGACCTTGCCCGGGATAAAATCGCCGTTGCCCACAAACATGACGTCCGGATCATCGGCTTTCAGTGCCACACCACGACAATACGAGATTCCCCGCTCGAAGAAACGCGGGAAAGCGTGCAGCGACCAGCTCTGCCCTTCGTCCGTGCTGGTCCAAATGCCATCCGGGGTAGTGGCTATGATTTTTCTGTGCGGATCAGGGCTGATCATCAGACCGTGGATGTCCTGGTTCAGCTCGTTTTCGCCCAGCGCGGGAAGACGTTGCCAGCTATCACCGCCATCTGTACTCCGATGGATACCGTCGATCTCAACGCTCACCCAAATC
>JAPULM010000117.1 GCA_027294925.1 bacterium | reverse complement strand
ACTGGCGCACCGGCTTCGGTGAGATGTGGCGTTCGGTTAATAAAGCTGCCTTTGTACGCGCCTTACAACATCTGGTACCATCGATTACGGCCGACGATCTGGTTACCGCGCCGGCCGGCATTCGGGCCCAGGCCATTACCCCGGACGGCGGCATAGTAGACGATTTCATGATCCAGGAAAGTGACCGCATAGTAAACGTCTGCAACGCGCCATCACCAGCCGCCACAGCGTCATTAAATATTGGACGGTTGATCGTAGACAAGCTAAGCAAACATTTTTAGATGTGATCAACGATACAGAGCGACCTTAGACTTCTGCCCGCTGTACGAAAGACAAAAGAAGACAACAGAGGTCCCAAAAAACCTCAGGCCATAGCGGCTTCCGCTTGCCTGATGAGATAGTGGCGTCCCTCTAACATCACCGTAAGTGAACCAAAGGCGCACATGTAATGACCGTTGAATTGCCGGTCACTCTCGATGCGACGGAACATCTGTTGGAAGTCAATACGTCCTTCGCCCGGAACTAAGTGCTCTTCGTATTGGCCATGACTATCCGCTAAACGTACCTCCTCACAACGGGCCAGACTCATCTCATCGATAAAGCCGTCAATGCCTTCCGGTACTAAATCGGCATGATTGACCGTAAAGGCCCAGCGTAGGTGAGAGGAATCGATCGCATCGAAATAGTAATGACACTCCTCTAGATTATGGCCGAGATAATGCACTTCGGCATGATCCGGCTCCCAGTTCATATTTTCGAGTAACAGGGTCACGCCTTGTGTTTCGGCATAAGCTACCGCCCGTTTCAAACGCTCAAGTCCGGCCGCCATACGTTGTTCAACATCGCTGGTAAAATGATAGCCCGCATGCACCTCGACCCAAGCAGCGTTAATCAACTTGGCAACATCAATATATGACCTAAGATAATGATCGGCAGCTTGCGCAAGATGCGGTGAGAATTCGGCGATATTGACCGCAGAAAGGGTATGCAGGCCAATGGTGACCCCAGCCTGTTCCGCCTGCTGACGAATAGCCTGACACCGATCAGGGGTAAGCCTGGTAAACGCATCGGGTCCCGTTTCAAGTCGGAAGTCGACAAAACGTATCCCGTTTTCGGCCGCCCAGCTGATGCCATCCTCAATGGATGTCTTAACCCCAATATCGACGCCGATACGCTCTTGAATCGTCATGGTTTTACCCTTTTTTGTACCACAAACCCGCAGTCGTTTGCGGTATCAGCAGATGGTTTTGTTTGGTTGTTTGGTTATAGCTATAGCACCCGTTTAACCATATGGTAACTGTCAGTTGAGGCCATATGGTATCCTTTAACGATCAATTCAACCCACTTCGGGAATCGATTTCCTGTCTGAATGTAGATGTTGCAAGCCTACAGCGTCAAGGCAGCCTTTATGTCAAAACTGTAATGGCTATCATATTAATAAGACAATGTTTCCTTAGCATCGAACGGCTCCATTTCGATTTATGTGATAAACTTAAATCCTGCGTTTCGTACGGAACAACATGGTAACACGCCAGGCATAGCTGGCAAGGAGGGTTGGCTTGATGACCACAAGGGGCCGAATAGTTTTGAGTGCATTTGCGCTACTGTTTATGCTTGCAACAAACGGTATTGCCCAACAGCCGGAACTGGATTTAAGACAGGAAATCAAAGCGCTCAAGGAAGGGCAGCAGGCAATCCGGAAAGACCTGCAGGAGCTTCTTAAGCTCCTGCAGGCACGTCGACCCCAGCGCCGCGCTGCTCCCGACGTCAGTGGCATGGTTTTTAATCTGCGCGACAATCCGGTCAAAGGTGAGAAAACGGCCATGCTCACCTTGATCGAGTTCACCGACTACCAGTGACCCTTCTGTGGCCGCCACGTCCGTGGGACGTATCCGCAGATCGACAAGGCGTACATCAGCACCGGTAAACTCAAATACGCTGTCCTTGATTTCCCCCTTGAAGCGATTCACCCACTAGCCTTCAAGGCGTCAGAGGCCACCCACTGCGCCCAGGAGCAGGGCAAATTCTGGGAGATGCACGAGCGGTTTTTTGCCAATCAACGAAAACTAGAGCCGTTCAATGGGCACGCTGAAGCACTAGGGCTTGACGTCGCCGCTTTTGAAACGTGTCTGAAGAGTGGCAAATATGCCAAAAATATCCGGCAAGATATGGCCGAAGGCCAAAAGGGCGGTACCTCGGGAACTCCTAGTTTTATTCTGGGCCGTACCGACCCCAACGATCCGAGCAAGGTGAAGGGGATTTCGTTCATTCGCGGCGCCCAACCATTTTCTGCCTTTAAGGCTCAAATTGATCGGGCGCTGACTGCCGCTGCCCAGGGCATCAAAGCCAAAGCAGCCGAAACAAAATAGATTCCAGTACGCCATTCTAGAATCTCAAGATCCTGCGCGGGCAAACCAAATTCGGAGCGGCCGAAAACAGCAGCGCCTTTTTCGCGGTTGTTGCCCGCGTGGGCCCGCCTTGACTTCCGCTCACAAAATCCCTTTTATTTTCCCAACCTGGTCAAAAAATGATACTGTAGCATGCAATCCATCTGCCCAGACATCCCCAATCGAAAGGTCGTATGAGATGACGGTGGCATACAAAACCTGGGAATTCACCCCGGCCGAGCAGCAAAAATTTGCCACCTGGGTCGAACGTATCAATACCGGTCATACCGGCACCAAGCATTTGCGCAATGAGCAGCTCAACTGGACACCGGTGAGCAAGCCGCTGTCCGAATGCGTGGTGAGCCTGTTTACCTCCGGTGGCGTCCACCTGCGTTCCGATCCGCCTTTTGATGTCGATAGCGCGCATGGTGACTGGTCGTACCGTGAGATCCCGACCGACGTCGATACAGCCGACCTCGCCATTACGCACACCCACTACAACCACGTCGATGCCGACCGCGACGTCAACTGTATGTTCCCCCTCGACCGCCTACGGGAGCTGCGTGAGCAGGGCGTCATCGGCGCTATTGCGCCGACCGCTTACACCATCATGGGCTTTAACCCGGATCCGGGACACCTGGTGCGGGAAACCATTCCCGAGTTGACGCAACGCATCAAAGACGGGGGGGCGGATCTGTTGTTCATGACTTGCGGTTGACCCATCTGTCACCGGTCCGTCGGACTGCTGCAAAATGCCGTTGAAGGCGTGGGCGTGGCGACCATTTCGATGTCCGTGCAGCCCCACATCACCGCCTCAATTGGGGCGCCGCGCGCCATCGCGTTGCGTTTTCCGGCCGGCAATCAGGTTGGTGAAGCAGGCAAACCGCAGCAACAACGTGCTATCCTCACCGCCGCCCTGCAAGCGATTGCGGCCATCCAAGCACCGGGAACCATTGTCGAACTGCCATATCGCTGGCGGCGTTTTCCGATTCAGGAAGAGGCGGTTTTCCAGACTACCTCACAGGGCCCTCGACATCCGCAAGCGGAAGCTATTGGCGACGCCCTTGATGCGGTCGTACAGGCGGCCCAGGTCTACAAAACATACATGCAACAGCGCCTGGCCCAAGAAGCGGCAAACGCCACACCCTTACAAGGCTTAGCCGGCGCTTATCGCCAGCAGATCGACCGCCTCGAACAACTTAGCAGCCTGCTGGATGGCGGTATCCTGGATCAGTTGCGGGAAATCGTCAACGCCGTGGCCGTCATGGAGCTGCGGGCATCTGGCAAATTTGTCTAGCCCTGATGACGGTTTAGATCAGCCGTGTGGTGCATTTGCAATAAAGAGACAACGTTATGACCGGCAAGTTAACCGTTGAATTGCAAGAACTCCGTGCGGCTGCTGAGCTCAATCGCGCCCGGCACATCCATATCGACCCATTTTCCTACCCGACGGGCACCCGCATGGCGGTCAACCTGACGGTCGATTTTGATGCCATGCTCCTACGGCGTCTGAGCAACGAGCCGCCCATGCAGCTCGCCAAAGGCGAATTCGGCGGCCGCGTCGGCATCTGGCGCCTGCTTGAACTCTTCGACGCCCACGGCATTAAGGCAACCATTTTTACGCCGGGACGCATCTGTGAGCTTTATCCGCAAGCGCTCGTCGCTGCGGCTGCGGCCGGCCACGAGATCGCCGACCACATGTGGGAGCATCAGGTGCCGGCCGACCAACAGGTCGAATACGACCATCTGGTAAAATCCACTCAAGCCCTAGAACACCTGACCGGTCACCGCCCGGTTGGCACGCGAAGCCATCATACAGCAGCATTGCTCAAACAACTGGGGTACATCTACACCTCAAATGGCGTCGCTGATCATTTGCCCTATTACGTAGCCGACGCTAGGCAGGAAAACCACCTGTTGAATTTTCCCTTTCACTACGCCATTGACGATGCCATGTTCTTCAATTTTGGCTGGGTCGGAAGCGGACCGGCAGGACAACGACTAGTCGATCCGCAGTATGTTGTGGATATCTGGTGGGAGGCATTTGAGTATCTTTACCAGCAGGGCAGCTACTTGAACATCTGCATGCATCCATTCATATCCGGCCACGCTCTGCGAATAGCAACGCTAGACCGCTTTATTGCCCGAATGAAATCGTTACCCGGTGTCTGGTTCCCGACTTGTGAAGAATTGGCACGCTACTGTTTCGAGCATTTTCCACCTCCTAGCGCTTGAGGTGTGGGCTTGATTTAATGATCCAGGGGAGCATGTCAGCATGCCTTGGAAAGACGGTTACACCACCTCCGATGAGAAGAGTCTGGCAGACCACGAGGTCAAATGGCCGGATGACAACCAGTGCGCCTGCATCCTCGTCGTCGATCTTAGCCTTGCCAGCGGGCCGCAGGGGATCACCCCATCTGATCTCAGCACCGCCGCAGCGCAATTTGCCATGCAGGTCGGTATCAGCAGTATTCTAGACGTGTTACAGCGCTTTGCTATGACTGCGACCTTCGCCGTTCCGGCTGTCATGGCTGACATCTATACGGAAATCGTCAAGGCGATTGTTGACAACGGCCATGAAGTCGCCGCGCTAGGCTTTAAGCACGAAGACGTGAGTCAGCTCGATAAAAAAGAGGAGAGGCAACGCATCGAGGCTGCAACTGAAATCCTCTTGCGGAGCAGCGGACAGCAGCCCAGCGGCTTTTACACGCTTCCACGTCAGAGCGACCCATTTGCCGTCGGCGCCATCAGCCCAAACACCATGACGCTACTGATCGATGCGGGCTACACATACATGGGCAACGGTCTGGCTGACGACATTCCGTACTATTGGGTGACAGATGCCCAGACCAACCGTTGCATTCTTACCTTGCCATACTCGTATCATTTCAACGATCAGTATTTCCTCATGTACCCGCCACCCGGGCTGGGATCAGGACTAGAGAACCCCAAACCATTCCTAACCAACTGCAAGCTAGAATTTGACGCCCAGTACAAACGTGGGCGCTATTTCAGCATGACGTTACATCCTTACATTATCGGCTTTGGCCATCGCCTGCGCATCCTAGAGACGGTTCTCAGCCATATTCGAGACTTTCCGGCAGTCTGGAATCCAACCGCCGCCCAGTGCGCCAAGTATTGGCAGGCACAGTACCCGGCCAGCTCAACCCTACACCTTGAACCCAGCATCTGGCAAGACTATCCCAACAGTCTGAGTTGACAACTTCAACGCAGTGATCTCGAACACGCATCGGAGTGGGAAAAGATGGCAGCCGCTTCCGACTCCCCATCATCACCAGATTGACGAGGCCTCGACTATGCAACGTCCTGTATCAAGCCGGTTTCAATTTACCCCGGACATGTCGATTTGCAGACTGTTGAACGGCATGTGGCAAGTTTCAGGCGCCCACGGGCAGATCGATCCACAGGTGGCCGTGCAGAACATGTTTGACTACCAGGATACCGGTTACACCACCTGGGATTTGGCCGATCACTACGGTCCTGCCGAAGATTTTATTGGACGATTTCGGCAACAACTGGCATCCTCACGCGGTGAGGCTGCCCTATCCGACTTACAGGCTTTCACCAAGTGGGTTCCGGCCCCGGGACCGATGACCCGTCAAATCGTTGAAAACAATATCGACATCTCACTACGGCGGATGTGCGTCGAGAGGCTCGATCTGATGCAGTTTCACTGGTGGGACTACGCGGATAGCCGATATCTTGACGCCCTGAC
>JAPULM010000116.1 GCA_027294925.1 bacterium | reverse complement strand
GGTGAGGCTACATTGTCCCAAGAGCTTCATACCGCCCGGTTACCCCGGCCGCATGTCTTGGTAGGGTACTGATGGCAGGACATCAGGTTATGTCCTTGTTAGACAAGTCATAACAGCTACTCGTGCGACTTCGTGTCGCAGTCCCCTCAGATCCGGACGTGAAGATTTCCCTCATCCGGTTCCTCGGTAAGCAAAGGCTTTCGCCAATGGCTAACCAAACAGGCGCGACCCCGTTTGGCGCATCACTTTGCTGTCCCCGGCAGCGCTAGATGTTGTGAATGATCCTGGGCTTTGGAAGCGGAAGTTTATGTCCCACGGACGCCTCGTACTTTTGCCAGTTCAGGCGGCCCTTGTGACTGCGACGGCTAAGCCAATAGCGCCAAGCCCGCCGGGTATGCTCAAGGACAGCTCTAAGCGCCTTGATGTTGCCACGTATACCATAGTATTGGTAATAGCCGCGCAGCTTCGAACACAACATCCGATACTGCTCCAGGAGTGGCACATGGCGGTTGTCACGACACCATGTCCATATCCCTTTCATAAACCGGCGTAGATGCTTGGCGACCGTCTTACGCTTGATCACCCAGTATCCACGGCTTGTTTTGGCCCAGTAGTGGGTAAATCCGAGAAAGTCGAATGTCCCCTCGCCCCTCGCCGAGTGTTTTCGGCGAGGGGCGAGGGCTGCCGCTGAGCACTGGGGCCTCATGGCAGGTAGAGACGAACTCACGAATGTGCGTGAAGAACACCCGCTAAGCCCGATTGACAAGGCGCGCGGTCGTGTTGCGCTCGTATATATGATCGCCAACCCGGCGTAGCCATGCGAGTTCGTCTTCGGTCATGGGACCGAGTTCGAGTGCGCGCAAGGCCTGAGACATTTGCTCTAGGCTGCTCGGACCGGCGAGGACGACGTTGACTGTGGGATGCGACAGCGCGAAGCGGTAGCAGTCCGTGCCGATGGGGGTGCGCTCGCCCGGCGGCGTGCGCTTGGGATCGCACAGATGGCCCCACCGAGTCGTGGTAAAAGTGACGAGGCCTGGTCGGTTGTCAATACGACGCGTTTCAAGATGCGGAAAGATCTCGCGTTCTGCCCCACGATGCACCGCGTTGTAGCGCACATGCCAGATGGCAAAGCGCGGGTCGTCGAGCAATTCCGGAAACATCAAGCGATTGTGGCCGGAAACAGCCAGGTGCTTGACGAGCCCTCGTGTCTTGAGTTGCAGAGCGGCATCGACAATGCGTGCGCTGGGCGGTTTGCTATGCCAGCCGAGCAGCAATACGTCGGCGTAATCCAGGTTCAATTTGGAGAGCGCGCGTTCGAGCGAACGGACGACTATCGAGCCCAAGCGGGCGTAGCTCTGAATTACGACCACGAGCTCATTGCGGTGCTTTAGCGCCAGGTTCCGAATGGCCTCGCCCATGAAGCTTCGACGCAGCGAACCCCAGTAGAAGTAGTTTACGCCCTTTTCAAACGCTTCTTCATACGCAGAGGTCGGCGCTGCGAACGATGAGCCCAGGCCGAGCCGCAAAACCCGCAACCCGGAGCGCCCAAGTGTGATGGGCTGGCGGAAATCGGTGCAAGGGATGTCTCCGGTCATGTCGGATTAACTCCTATTTCGACAATCTTGCTTGATGTCTTGGGGCATAGTTTACGGCAGCCAGTCGCGAGAAAATAGAAATTCTAAAAGCATCTTTGAGAGGAGAACTCGCAGCATTTTTTTGCGCCGGCACCCCACCCTCGCCTTTCCTGAAACGGACGTACAATCCGGTCTTGGGTGTTATGCAGTCGGTATTTTTGTACGGCCTGTCGAACCGGTGTATTAGAGTAGCGGAACGTCTTGTGTTTCTCCACCCTATGCGTTCCCCACCGGCGTTTCTGGAGCCGTCACACCGGAAAACCCTTGAGACTTTAGTCTAACTTATCCTGAGCGGCATATCCAGACCGTGCCTTGCCGTGGCGAGCTGGGGGCGAAAAGGGCTTTATTTTTCTGTACTCACAAATCTATGCAGAACAGCGTTTTCATCACAGATTGACACGTCGAGCCAGTCGACAGACGGCAGGTACGGTTGACGGGTACAGCAGGAGAGACTTAAGACTGTTGCATGGTGTCCGGCGGAAATAAGTCACCAATTTCACAGTGCAGCTGCGCACACAGTTGTTCGAGCATATCCAGTCCAATGCTTTGCTCGCCCATCTCGATACACTGCAGGGAGGATTCAGACATACTGAACTGCCGGGCGAAGTCTCGGTCGGAACTATCATGGAGGAAAATTCTTCTACGTATGATTGCATTGTATTGCACATCCCGCCGCCCTGGCGCCCAAATCAAGGTCTGCTACAATAAAACTTCTTTTGAGTCGATCACGATAACCCTCTGTATGGTAGGCATGTGGAGATTTTATTATGAAAGCTATTGTTTTTGATGCCCCTGGCGACCCCGACGTCTTGTATTTGAGCGACGTACCAGATCCCATCCCTGCGCCTGAACAGCTGCTTGTAGGCGTGCGTGCAACCGCCTTAAATCGGGCCGATACGATGCAACGACGAGGCAACTATCCGCCGCCGCCGGGGGAGTCTGATATTTTAGGCTTAGAGCTAGCAGGTGAAGTTGAGACAGTCGGTCCGGCCGTGCAGGGTTTTGCGGTCGGGGACCGGGTGTTTGGTCTAGTTGGTGGCGGTGGATACGCCGAGAAAGCCCTGATTGATTATCGTATGGCCATGCCGATTCCAGCCGCATGGGATTATGTTACAGCTGCGGCTGTGCCTGAAGTGTTTTTTACCGCTAATGAAACATTGTTTACGCTGGGTAGGTTAAGCCAAGGGGAAACCGTGCTCATCCACGCCGCAGCCAGTGGCGTCGGCACTGCAGGTATTCAAATGGCCCGAGAAGCAGGGGCACGCATTTTCGTCACGGCCGGCTCGGCTGAAAAGATTGCCCGGACGATAGAGCTGGGGGCTGAAGCCGGAATCAATTATAAGGAAGAAGATTTCAGCAAACGCGTCGAGATGCTGACAGATCAAAAGGGGGTCGACCTGATTCAGGATTTTATTGGTGCGTCGTATTGGCATCGGAACCTGAATTGCCTGAAGGTTGGCGGCCGCCTCGTCCTAGTTGGTATGATGAGTGGCGCCACCATAGAAGTCGATCTGAGTTTGATCATGCGCAAGCGTTTACAGGTTATTGGCTCGGTCATGCGCAGCCAACCGTTAGAAAATAAAATCGCTATTACGCAGCGTTTCCAACAACGTTGGCTACCACTTTTGGAGCGCCATATCATGCAACCGATTATTGATAAAACCTTTCCTTTGGCTGAAGCTGCCGCTGCCCATCAGTATATGGAGGAGAACCGAAATACCGGTAAGGTTATTTTACGGGTTGACTGAAGGTTGTGGTTGTTGGCCTCCTAAAATAAGTTCCACTGGACTTCGTCTTATACGTCAAGACAAATATCGCGCCACGCCTTGCTCTGATATACAGCTCATGCTAGGGTACTTCTAAGGTTATATGCATGCGGACAGATTTGAAATCTGTCCCGGTATAAGCTTTTCGTAGGAGAATACGTGTTATGGCAGCGCTTAGCGAACGCCCGGAACCAAAATTTAGCTGGTTCATCCCAATTGATGGCGATGGAACGCATCTCGGGACGGTGGCGCCGGAGCGGACGCCGTCGTTTGACTATCTCAAAACCGTTGTGCAGACCGCGGAACGTCAGGGATTCTACTCACTCCTTATTCCAACGCGCTTCGTCAATGGATTATTTGATGAAGGGGCGCCGCTGATGGAAACGTGGACCACAGCAACAGCGCTAGCGGCGGTAACGCAGCGCATCCGCTTTTTGATTGCGATACGACCTGGCTTTATTGCTGCCGGACTGCTGGCCAAGATGATCGCGACGCTAGATCAGATCAGCCAGGGACGGGTGGATATTAATATTGTACCAGGTGGTATCCAGAATGATTTTGAGCGTTTTGGGGTAGAAATTGACCATGACGGACGTTACGATCAAGCTGAGGAGTTGATGCAGGCCTGCCGAGCCTTGTGGCAGGGTGGGATTACTGATTTCTCCGGCACCTACATCACCCTACGTGGCGCTCGCTGTTCGCCGACGCCTTATGGCACACCCCGCTTTTATCAAGGCGGCGCTTCACCCAGAGCCGAGGCGCTGGCGGCACGTCAGGCCGAAGTCTACCTGTTTTGGATTGAGCCTGCTGATCGTCTTGCTGAGCGTATCGAACGGGTGAACGCCCAATACCTCGCTTGCGGTCGCCAAGCCCAATTTGGCCTGCGCACACACCTGATCGTTCGTGACGATCCGGATACGGCATGGGCGATGGCGGATTCTCTTATCGCTGAAGCTGATCCTGCTGTATTACGACAACGGCAGGCCATCATGGCAGGCACGCCGATGACCGGTCAGCAAATGCAAGCCGTCCAGGTAGCCGAGCATCGCATTGGGCCGCACCTGTGGAATGGATTATCCACGGTGCGGGTTAACTGTGGCACGGCGATTGTTGGCACACCAGATCAAGTTACGGACGAGCTTCTATCGTACTGGGGACTCGGAATTGACGAGTTTATCCTCTCCGGCTTTCCACACGTTGAAGAATGTGAACGAGTTAGCCAACAGATAATTCCCTTATTACGTGACAAGATTGCCGCCAGAGGGTAACTGAGGCGGCCTTGCAAGACGCCGCCGGGTAATCGCTACGCAGGATGGTGCCCTCTAACGATCGCAACTATACGACTACCAGCTGTACAGGTGGTCAAGGTCCGCTAGAGCGCTTCTAAGGATACGGCTCGCTAGCCAAGTCGTATGCCAAAACATCGTAGCCGGCCAGCGCCAAATTGCGCGCCATGCCAAAACCCATAGCGCCGAGGCCGATAAATCCAACCGATACGGATTGATTCATAGGTCTTACTCCTCCGTTTCTAATAGGCCAAAATGGTTTTGGAATCCGCTATTGATGATCTGTTGTATAAAATGGTCGGTTGTCTCCGTCGCCACATCCTCAATGGCAATTTTGAACAACGGCGTTCCTGTCTTCACACCCTGTCCATTCTCTACCAAGATGTCGAGCAAAACGCCGTCAACCGGACTTGGCAATTCCGTAAACATCTTCATGGCTTCAAGCAACGCAATGGTTTGCCCAACCTTGACTTCTTCGCCAATCTGCACAAAGGGGGGGACGCCAGGCTCAGGCTGATGATAAATCGTAGCCTCCATCGGTGACAGTAACTCGCCCTGGCGTAGCAAGGTCGGACGCAGGCTTTTGCTAAGCATGCGATGCAATGGTTCCACCGTCGCATCGTCATCCAAATAGATTGGCCGAGTGAGAGACAGATCATCGTTGGCAACGAGGAAGGTATGTATTTGGCTACTTTCCAAAATATGCAATAGGGCGGTAATGGCCGGCACCCCCGAACGGAGCCAACGGAGCGCATGTTGCAGGTTCGCTGTCGCCCGATCGGGGTCTACTGCCGAATCGGCAGCACAGAGGTGATCGATTAAGCGCTGATAGCTGGGACAAGAGGTCAGGTCAGCGGTATCTGTGCTTTGCAACAGGGTGGTGAATTTCGCACGGCAG
>JAPULM010000115.1 GCA_027294925.1 bacterium | reverse complement strand
CGCTGAGCAAAGGGGACTTTTTACCAGGGTAATTGAGATTCAATGAGGCTTCGATGGGATATCCAGGCGGGACTCTACGGCGCTGTGAAAGTACGCCTTCCCTGCCCCGACCCAAAGATTTAAGTAGATGAATGAAGCCATTGTAACCGGTCTGGTCTTGGTTTTTCAGTGGCCAGCAATCGGCTTCCTGGTCTTCGGCGTCTTTCTTGGAATTTGGCTTGGCGCAGTGCCGGGCCTTGGCGGCATCATCGGATTGGTCATCCTACTGCCCTTTACCTATGGGATGGATCCAGTTTCCGCCTTCGCGTTGTTGCTCGGGATGTTCGCTGTGACTTCGACCAGCGACACCGTAGCTTCGGTCATGTTGGGCATCCCTGGGACAGCGGCCTCACAGGCAACGATACTTGACGGTTATCCCCTGGCGATGAAGGGGCAGGCGGCCCGAGCATTCGGCGCCGCGTTCACGGTATCGGCGTTTGGAGGTGTGTTTAGCGCGTTGCTTCTGGCATTGTCACTGCCGCTCATCCTGCCAATCATCCTGGCGTTCGGATCACCGGAGTTGTTCATGCTCGGCATGCTGGGCCTTGCCATGGTCGGATCGCTCAGCGGCGGTTCCATCCTGAAGGGGTTGATCGTTGCTTTGCTCGGCCTGATGATGGCGATGATAGGTTACGCCGAGACGGAAGCCGTTCCGCGCTACTGGTTCGGGACCACCTATCTGCTCGACGGCCTGCCAATCATTCCGGTTGTGCTCGGCCTGTTCGCCATACCCGAGCTTATGGAGCTAGCCATCAAGGACACCTCCATATCCCGGATACCTAAAGAGCAGACCGAGGGTGGCGGCATGATGGAAGGCATCAAGGACGCCTTCAGACACTGGTGGTTGGTGCTGCGCTGTGCCTGCATTGGCACGTACATCGGGATGCTGCCCGGACTCGGCGGTGCCATCGTCGACTGGATTGCCTACGGTCACGCCGTGCAAAGCGCCAAGGACAAATCCCAGTTCGGTCAGGGCGACATCCGCGGCGTAATTGCCCCGGAGACCGCCAATAACGCCACCAGAGGCGGCGCGCTGATTCCGATGCTGGCCTTCGGCATTCCCGGCAGTTTGGGTACGGCGATCCTTTTGGGCGCTTTGCTGATCCAGGGTCTCAGGCCCGGTCCCGACATGTTGACCACACATTTGGACATTACTTTCAGCATGGTGTGGACCCTTGTCATCGCCAACATTCTGGTCGCCGTTCTTCTGATGATCTGGAGTAAACAGGTGGCAAAGATCGCGTTCATCCGGGGCCACCTGATCGTTCCCGGGGTTATCATGTTCGTCTTCATGGGTGCGTGGTTGGGCGGGGCCTCCATGGGCGACTGGGTTACGTGTCTCACAATGGGCGTCATCGGTTTCATCATGAAACGGGGAGGCTGGCCTCGACCGCCCCTGGTCCTTGCCATCATCCTCGGGCCGATATTGGAAAATGCCTTTCAGATCAGTATGCGGGTCTATGAGGGGATTGGCTGGCTTGCCCGGCCGATCGTGCTCATTATCCTTGGCTTGATTGTGATCACGCTAGTATTCTCCGCACGTGGGATCATCAAGGCCAATCGGTCATCCGACGCCCCTGCCTTGGGCGAGGGCTCGGAGAGGAACCCCATTATTTCCTGGCCGTTCGCCTTGACGTTGGCTGTCGGCTTCTTATGGGCCGGTTACGAGGCGCTCCAGTGGCCTGCGGAGGTCAGACAGCTCCCACTCATAATAGCTGTCCCGGCCGTGGTCTTCACTTTTTTTGTTCTAGGCAATGATTGGCGGGACCTTATGGCCGCACGGCGCGATGCGGGAAGCCTGTTGATCGCTGCTAAATCTGCTGCGGCGAACGCCTGTCTCGCAAGGGCCAGTGAGTTTTTCATCTGGCTTTTGGGCATACTTCTTGTGACCCTGGTCGTCGGTCAGATGATCGCCCTGGTATCATTCATCGCGCTCTACCTCTGGCGCTGGGGAGGGTATGGGTGGAAGGTGTATCTGGGCTATGCGGCTGTGGGTTGGCTATTTCTCTACGGTTTCTACGACCAGGTCCTGCATATTTTCTGGCACCCGTCCTTGCTGTTTGGTTAGGTACGGCCAGGTCTGATTTACAATGCCCGTCGTTGATGGCATTTTGATTTCGCCCAGCACCATCATCACCTTCAATACGGAAAAACCCTCGCCCCTTTACTTTTTGCCCTTCTTCGCCATCTCCTTGAACACGGCTAAGACTTCCGGTTCGACGTTTCGGTATGTTTTCAAGACATTCAGGCCCTGCTCCAGGCTAACCCACCGGGTTTCGGCCCCGAAACGCTTGATGAGAGGTTTCACATAGGCGGGATCCTTGGTTGTGGCGAGATGGCCTTTTCTCAAGGCTGCCACCGCTTCCTTGGGAGAGCCTGGAGCTGCGGACATGGTAAAGGTCATGGCGTTAACCTTTGTGGAAAACCATTTATATGCTTCCCAGAGGTGACCGGACGGCTTCGTACCGTGGACTTCCTCGTAAACCTCGACGAAGCTCTTCATGCTCGGCGGGAAGCCCTCACTTCTCGGCTCAATGTTTCCGTTGAGGTCGAAGGTCGGGTGGTACCAAAGCGCGACCGCCTGCCCCTGCTTAATCATGGTGTCCTTGAAAAAAATGTAATACCCGCTCATGCCGCTATTACCCCCCTGCACTTCGTTCCTCCGAATCGCCGGATTGATCCTCGCCATCCCCCTATAGCCCGGGACGAACTGGTATTTCGCGCCGATCATATCGAGAGCCAGGTTGCCGGTTAAGTCCAAAGCGCGATCGGCGCGGCGCCCTCCGATCTTAAATCCTTGCGCCTTGACTATATCGGCCCCTTTCTTGATCCCTGGCGGTATGTCGGTGCGCACGATGGTCACAAAGAAGACGCCCCCCGCACCAATAAATTCAAACTGTTCCGGGATGTATCTAAGACCGGGCGAGCCGAGAATAACGCCAGCCGCATTCCACGGCCCCCAAACGACGGTCTGGCCGTCGGGTTTGGCTCTTTCGTACAAGAAGTTCAGCACCTTTGCGCCACCGCCACCGGGCATGCTCTTGACGATGATTTGCGGATTGCCTGGAATGTGTTTTCGCCAGTGCCTAGCGAATAATCGTGCAGATCCAGACCGCCACCGGGTGCAGTACCGACAAGCACCGTGATGGTCTTGCCTTTGTAAAAAGGGGACGCGGCCGTGGCCATGGAAGAAACGCCCCAGGCCGCAAACGCCACGCTGACAACTGCTAAACCCATGAATAGCCTTTTTACGATATGTTTCATAATCCCTCCTGTAGCCTTAGAGTTTTCTAACAGCACGTCGTAGCCCGCATTCACGAGCGAAACTGGGGTATCGGAAGTTCGGTAAGGTGGCCCCGGTAATTGACGAACAGACAATAGCCCGTACAAATAGTTGAGTCAAGAGGGTTGAGATATGTGCACATGGTCGGATATCCGCTGTGCAGAATTAGTGATTTTTTTCCTTGAAGTTATCATTTTAAGCCGTCCAAACACTTGCATTGGAAATGATCCATTTAGATTTTAATGGTTCGTTTGGTCCGACTCCAATCACAACTGGCAAGAAGCTACAGATTGCCCATGCCGGGGTTCTGGAATTGACCGACGGCTGGGGAATTGCTAGTGTTCACGCAGAAAACGATGGTCATATTGTGACCAAAGGGGCAATAAGACAGAGATCGGCTCGATCAGCGAAGGAGGGATTGTGGCAACAAAGTTGAAATTTGGTATCCTGCTCCCCACCAGGGGTGTCATCCTGGCGCAGAAGGAAAAACCGGACCTCAGTCCCATCTTCGATATGGCCCAGACCCTAGAGGAGTCCGGATACCATTC
>JAPULM010000114.1 GCA_027294925.1 bacterium | reverse complement strand
TTGCGGCGCACAATTGGCAGAGCTGAGAGTAAGGAAGAAGCTCTGCTAATCACAGTCAATAAGAAATCGTAATGGGCGTCTTCATTAAAAATAACGCCTGGTGGATTGATTTTTATACTGACACTGGCCGTCGCAAACGTGAGAAAATCGGTGGGCCGACAAGCGGAGCGATGAAGAAGGTTGCCGAGTCTGTATTGCATAAGCGTCGGGTTGAGATCGCCGAGGGCAAATTCCTTGATAAGAAAAAGGTACCGCGCTATACGTTTACCCAGGCGGCCGAGAAATACCTTGATTGGTCGAGTCGTAATCACCGTGACCATACCGGCACTAAAAACCGAATACTAATGATGGCTGACTTCTTTGGTGACACCCAGCTTGCCAACATCACCCCTCTGGACATCGAGCGTTACATTTCCCAGCGCAGCGAACGTGTTAAGCCGTCTACGCTCAATCTAGAACTGCGTATCATGCGGGCACTCTGGAATAAGCTTATAGCCTGGGGGATGGCAACTGAGCCGCCCATGCGCGGCATCAAGGCGTTACCAAGTACCCCCGGCAGGCTTCGTTTTCTCGATCAAGGCGAGATCGCTACCCTTCTTGATGTAACAGATGCGGCTCTATGGCCGGTTATCGTTTTTGCGATACACACGGGGCTTAGGCGGTCGGAAATCAAGCGCCTTGCATGGGATGATGTCAACCTTGGAATCAGCCGCCTTCGCGTTGCGGCTGGAAAAGGTGGTAAAAGTCGTGATATTCCTTTATCCGATACTGCACTTGACGTCTTGCGAAAGCTTCCTAGACGACTCGATTCACCCCTTGTTTTCCCATCGCTGGTATCTGGCGGCATGTGGCCCTTTGAGAAGCGCTTTGTCCGCACCGTCAAACGGTCTGGCCTTAAAGATGTGACGTTTCACACGCTGCGCCACACGTTTGCCTCACATCTAGTTATGTCTGGCGCCGACCTCGTTACGGTAAAAGAATTGATGGGACATAGTGACATCAAAATGACCATGCGCTACACTCATCTAAGCCCCGATCATAAGGTGGCAGCGGTCAAACGGCTGGACACCGTCATAGGGCACCAGGATAATTCAGGTTTCACTTCGAAGCCTGTAAGCCATTGAAAAATTAACCACTACCGGCCTATAAAAAAAGGTGTCATCTGTATTCGCTGTACGTATGCCATATGACAATGCTAAAATACTTGCCATCACGATGCGGCTCCGAACGTTGGATCAACTTTTGAAATCAATGTGATCTACCCCGCCAAACTGGCGAGACAATTGCGGTACGCAGTACTACGAAAGGACGAATGATGCAACGTATTGGACTTATCCATCCCGGCGCAATGGGTGCCTCTGTGGGCGCCGCGGCAAGCCGTAATCATACCGTATTATGGGCTTCACAGGGACGCTCTGAGAGCACCGGGGTGCGGGCGCGTAAAGCAAATTTAGAAGATGTCGGTACAGTGGCGGAGCTGGTTAAAGCAAGTGCTATTGTACTGTCGGTCTGCCCACCCCATGCGGCGGAAGACGTTGCCAACGAAGTCGTGCAACTTGGCTTTACTGGTTTGTACGTTGATGGCAATGCGATTTCGCCTGACCGGACTCGCATTATCCAAAAGATCGTAGAAAGTGCCGGTGCCGACTACGTGGATGGCGGCATCATTGGCGGGCCGGCCTGGAGCGAGGAAGCCGGCACACATCTCTACTTGTCCGGTCCACGAGCTGAAGAAGTCGCGGCTTGTTTTGCCGGCAGTCCTTTGCAGACACCGGTGATCTCGGACCTCATTGGGGCGGCATCAGCCCTCAAGATGGGCTACGCCGCCTATACCAAGGGCAGCACGGCGTTGTTAACTTCTATTCTTGGGATGGTGGAGAAGGAAGGCGTGCGGGCGGATTTAGCAGGTCAATGGGGGGACACGTTCACCGAGCAGACCGTGCGACGTGTGTGTGCCAATACCGCCAAGGCTTGGCGTTTCGTGGGCGAGATGCACGAGATTGCGGCGACTTTCAGGGGGGCAGGATTGCCTGGCGGTTTCCATCAGGCAGCAGCAGAAGTGTACGAACGTCTTGCTGGGTTCAAAGACCACGACGAACCGCCCGCCATCGAGACGGTGCTGGATGTGCTACTCAATGGCGAGTGAGTAGCGTACTCTGCAGAAGTGGACGACGGTGTTGAGCCATCTAAGCGTGAGACAGGTAATTTGCTAGTAGCAGTTCTAGCCCTGCCATCAGCCACTTGTTCCAGGCCACGCTGGTACGTAAGGCCTGGGTGGCATCCGGCATGTGTTGGTGGAGCAAATCGGCGATTGCGGTCTGATAGTAAGAAATCGCGCCGATAATATAGCGAGGCGGCACTGGCCCGAGCGAAGGCCTGTGAATAGGGATGTTGGCATGCATCTGGCTGGTGCTGGCCAGATAACGGGCAAAGCCTTCGTTCTGGGAAGCGGTGGCGGTTGCACGTAGCCAACTGAGCATCGTTTGCTTATTGGACTCTAAACGCTTTTCATCCGGTTCGTCATCCTCGGTGACAAAAAATTGCCGTGTATCGGGATACTGCAAAAAGTGGCTATATAAAGCATCCGTCAGGTGGCGGGCGTGTTGCAGGATGATAGGTGCGCTTGCCTTGATGCGCTGTTGGTCCTCTTCTGATAGACCCACGAAGTCCACCATTTCCTCAAGCTGGGTTGGCCAGTGAATCATCTCGCTCATGCTTGCTTGTCTCCTGTACAGCCAAGGGGTGAACGCGTCGATAGGCCTATGCCGCCATAGTATAATGGGCGCAGATCGAGTGTCAACACGGGTCGTCATCATCATAGCGGCGGCGGTTGTGTATAATTTACTTCGCGAAATGTCGCAGCGAGGTAGGAGTTTGAGAATCCGGGGTGTGCCGGCACGGGAACCGTACTCGCCCAGGGCCAAGAGGGCGACGTCTTGCCACCACTACCTGGACGCCTCCAGGGCCAGGAAGCGTCGGGTTCCCCCGTTACATGGTGTTCTCCTCTAAGATACATGTGCCTATTAGCCGCCATTATCCGGTCTTGTGTGAGAGGGTGCAAATCATGGTAAGCTGCACAA
>JAPULM010000113.1 GCA_027294925.1 bacterium | reverse complement strand
TCCACTCCGCAGCACCCACGCCGCTGGTGAACAGCCTACAGTTCATCAGGAGCACCATGAGGGTGATGACGAACGTCCACCGTCGCAACCGGCCATGCCGCTTGTTTCCGGGCATGGAGCAGCCCAGCATTCCTCGACAAGGGCTTTCAGAGATGCATCCTCCGTTCATGGCGCTTCCTTTCACACGATCACCTTTCTCACGCTAGGGCAACCACCGCCACAACCTGGTACATCTTCAGGGAACCGCGGTCGGTTCGCCAGGCAGCGCGGGCTTCTAGTCCACATCCGAAGCCAAACTGGAACGTGAAACTCAATACCGCGAGATGATGTATCACCATCTGCGCGAATTACGCCAGCAAGCGGGCCTTGATACCCTTCACCTGATTCCCGCCGACACGCCTACCGGAGCGTCTTAGTGCCCCTACCGGATTTCCGAACCTATGGCGAACGGATCTATGCGCTCCATGAACGGTATCCGAGCATTCAACACTCAACGTTGGTGCTGGCAACCATCGGCTCCACCCTGGCCAAGCTCGAGGGGCAGGTGACGTGGGAACAATATCATGTTGGATGTCTGGGAACTTGTTGACTTTGAAGCCAGGCGCATTCGCAGCTATAGCTACGAAATTTATCAGGCAGGCGAAAAAGTCGGCTGCTATGATCCATTTGAACATCCTCATATTCCCGAGCTAGCCAGTACACATCCCCACCACAAACACATTCTCCCCAATATTAAGCACCATCGCGTTGCAGCGCCTGGTATCAGCTTCGAACAGCCTAATCTCCCCACCTTGATTCGGGAAATCGAACCTGAGATTCTTCCCTCAACACAATAACGTCTCAGGGCCTCGTTTGGGCTTCCTTCCTATGCGGAAGGTTTAGCGGATGATGCGATCGGCCTGATACAGCACCTCCGGCGCAATCGTCAGCCTCAAAGCTTGCGCCGTCTTCAGATTGATCACGAACTCGATCTTCGAGTTCACCTCGACGGGGATCTCCGCTGGGTCCGCCCCTTTGAGAATCTTGTCCACCAGGCGTGCCGCCTGCCGACCGGTTGCGTATTGGTCGGGACCGTAGCTCGCGAGACCACCGCGCTCGACAAAAAACTGCATACCAAACATGCCTGGAATGTCTTGTTGGGAGGTAGCTTGCAGGATAAACCGGGAATATTTAAAGAAACTTGGTGCGGCATTAGAATCCCATCCACCTTATCCTTGCGCACCTGGCTCAGGGTCGGCTGCATGAATGTTGCCGGCAAGCAAACTGCCGACGGCCAGACAGAGGATCACCATGCACAGCCGAGGCAAGGCAGCGTCTCGTATGGTTTTTTGCCAAACCAGGTCAATCATCAGAAGCGTCCAAGCTCAATGGTCTACCCGTATCGTTGCTTAGCGCCATCATACGCCAGGCATGGCAAACGTCAAGCAACGTCCTATCGGTGAACCTGATGCCAGTATCTTAGCAGATGCCCAAGCCATGAAACTTGAGGATTTCTTAAGGTTTTTATAAGGATTTCATGAAAATGCCCGATTTTGGTGTGCATCTTACCGCTGGACATCCTTCATCAGGGTCAGATATGATAGGCATCTGCAAAACGCTTCACAGGTTGTGGTGGGTAGACAGAAAGAGGACCGGCCATGCTCTACATCTTTGGGGATTACGAGTTAGATACCCAGGTTTATGAGCTGCGTCATGCCGGAAAACCCGTTAAAACACCGCCCCAGGTGTTCAATGTGCTGAGCTATCTCGTCGAGCATCACGACCGCACGGTGACCAAACAAGAATTGCTTGATAATCTGTGGCCCGGTCAGTTCACCAGCGAGGCCGTTCTCAGCTACAGCGTGATGACGGCGCGTAAAGCCGTCGGTGACAACGGGCAGACGCAGCGTGTCATCAAAACGGTACATGGCCGGGGGTTTCGTTTCATTGCGGCTCTGAAGGAGCTCGGTCATGAAGCGCCTGAGAGCACGCCATTTGCCGTAACACCTGCAGCTAACAGCCATACTCCGGATGACAAGCGGCAGCTAGCGACGGTGCTCTGTGTCACCCTGGCCAACGCCGTATCCCTAAGCGAACAACGGGAATTTAATGCCTTACAACGTATCCGTCAGGCTTTTTTCGCCCTGGCCCAGCAGGAGGTGCAGGGCCAGGCAGGCACCTTACAATTCTATGGCGCCGACGGGATCCTGGGGCTATTTGGCATGCCGGTTGCCTGTGAGGATCATCGCCAACGGTCGGTGCGGGTGGCGTTGCGTTTACAGCAACGCTTGCGTCAACGCCTGCTTGAGCTTGACGACCGGCAAGCGTTTCAGCTCTCGGTGCGGATGGGATTGCATACCGGCCCGGTGGCGGTGGACAGCATTCCGCAGGATCAGCGCATCGCCGCCACGGAAATGGGGGAGACGATGAATTTGGCCGTCTGGCTACAGTATCTGGCGCAGCCTGGAGCCTTGCTGATCAGTCAAAGCACCATGCGGCTCGGGGGCATCCACCAACTCCTGCAAGATATGGCGGTGCATGGTCAGCCGGTGCAAGTTCAGGTGCCGGGGTATGCTGATCCGGTAGCGGCATTTACCATTAACGAGATCGTGTAAGCCGTTCAGAAGTCGTGATGACGTCGTAGAATTTGCTATGCTGGACGTCTGTAAAAGCAAGCAAACCCGGCATGGGAAGATGCAAAATCAGTCCGGTAGACATGCTACTGAGGCTGTAAACAACGTAAAAGGAGCTCGACAATGGCGCGTAAGACAGTCGAGGTGGAAAGCATAGCTCAGGCGTATCTGGAATTGCTCCATGATCGGGGCATCGATTACTTTTTTGGCAACGGCGGTACGGATTTCGCCCCACTTATTGACGCCTTCGCCCGTTTTGCCGAGCAAGGCAAGACAACGCCACAACCCATTACCGTGCCGCATGAGAATGCCGCCGTGGCGATGGCGCATGGCTATTACCTGGTGACCGGTAAGCCACAGGTGGTCATGGTGCATGTTAATGTGGGAACAGGCAATGCGATGAATGGTGTGATCAATGCAGCGCGCGATCAAATCCCAATCTTGTTTTCCGCCGGCCGCACGCCGTTGACTGAAAGCGGTTTGC
>JAPULM010000112.1 GCA_027294925.1 bacterium | reverse complement strand
GCATCAAGGGGAGTTGGGATAGAAATATGGCGCGCGCAACCTTAGGCAAAGGCTTGACTGTCTCAGCATTTCCGCGGTACGTGCCCGTTTAACCTTCACCATAGCTTACGCTTCCACAAGCCCTCCGTGTCATCCCGGACGGTCGGTTTTCCCGAGTCTGGTTGGCGACCACAGCTTCCCCAATGGAGTCTTCCCAACGCTGCGGAGGCTCAAGCGCTCACCCACATACACCCCTCGCACACGCCGACGCTGGAGATGGCAGGTCCGAGGTCTATCTTGTCGTTCAATCTGAACAAGTTGATGCGCAATGCGGTCCGGGCGGACTAGTAAGGCAATCAAGAATCGGATTAGAAAGAAGATAAAAAAGGGTCGAAGGAGACAGAGGATACAGGGGCAAGAATAGGCTTCACCTACCTCTAAGGAGTTCTACGACACGCTCTAAATACCAACAAGTGATTGACAAATACCCCCAAATGCCCTAAGTAGCATGGGGTGTACAACGCATCATGAAGACTTCCTGCGGCAAGCTGGAAAAATCGCTCTCTGCAAGGGATTGCTGGCGACTTCGCCAGCTCAGACTTATGACGAACGGAGGCACCCACCCATGATTGTTTTGAGGGAGAACACCAAATGAAATTTGGCTTCTTTACCATTATTCCGTTTCACGAAAGTGCCAATGAAGCCGAACATTTCCAGCAGACGATGGAGAAGATCGAGCTGGTCGACCAGCTGGGATTCGACGAGGTGTGGCTCGGCGAACACCACTTCTCTCGCCATGGGCTGGTCTCCGGCCTCTACTCGTGGCTGGGCGCCATTGCCGCCCGTACCAAACGGGTACGGATCGGATCGGCTATCAATATTCTGCCGTTCCACAATCCCATCCTGGCCGCCGAGGAGGCTGCGACGATTGACGTCATCAGTGGCGGCCGCCTCAATTTTGGCATTGGCAGCGGCTACCAGCGTCAGGAGTTCGACGGCGTCGGCGCCAATATTGATGAGGCCCGTGATCGCTTCCGAGAGGCGATCGACGTCATGATCGGCGCCTGGACACAGGAACGCCTGACCTTCCACGGCCAGTTCACCAATGTCGATGACCTATGGGTGCTTCCCAAGCCCCTCCAAAAACCTTATCCACCGCTCTACATTGCGGTCAGCACCAGCCCCTCCAGCGTCGAGTACGCCGCCAGTCGTCAAATCCAGATCATGGTTGGCGGTCCGACCGACATTATGGGACAGGCCACACAAGTGGTGAAGCTCTGGCATGAAAAAATGGAAGCCTTCGGCCATGCACACGAGCATATCGATCTGCCGGTGGCCAAACGGATCTATGTGGCCCCCAGTATGGAAGCGGCAGACAGCGACCTCGCCGGCCTGCAGGACTTCAGCAACAACGTCATGCGTAGCATCGGCAACACCGGTGCACCAATCGGCATGCCGATCGACAAGGACGGCAACTTGCCGAAAGGTTACGAGGCCTGGGCCGGTCGTCAGCAGGACCGCAATAAGCGAGACGATGTAGGTCACGCCGGTATGGCGCCGTTGTTTGGTACGCCTGAAGTCGTCAGAGAACGGTTGTCACTGGTGCAAGAGCAGGGCATTAACCGAATCTTCTCCCAATTCGGCTTCCCTGGCGTGCCCCACAAGAAGGTAATGCGGGCGCTGGAAATGTTTGGCACCAAGGTGATGCCCCACTTCCGCGAGCAACCGGCACCCGTCGCCGACTAAGGTAGTGAAGATCTCTTTTCCCCTGGCACGACCCTTTTTTGCCATCGCCACCAGCAAGCTAAGTCCTGGGAACTGCGCGCGGCAATGACTCTGAGTCGGCTGTAGCGGCAGCAAGATAAGGGTGAGAAAGCCCGTCAGCTGCTGGCCGGGGTCTATAACTGGTTTACCGAAGGCTTTGACACTGCCGACCTACAGGAGGCCAAGGCACTGCTCAACGCGTTAGCATGAAACGGGCGACAGCCTACTACTGCTGTAAAAATTCCCGCACCTGTTGCACACACCACTGCGGTTGCAGCACGTTAATGCCGTGTCCCAGCTTGGGATAGACCGCCAGGTGACAGTCGGGAATGTGCTCGGCCATAAACTGCTGCTGCGCCAGGGGCGAGGTAGGGGTTCCTCGCCGACGAGCAGCAAGGTCGGTACGGTAATCTCACTGAGCACATCGCGGCAATCCAGGGTGTCCACGTAAGCTTGCAGCTTGCGGGCAACGGTCGGGGAGGTGCGGTCCATTTCGGCGATGTACCAGTCCCGCAGCCCGGCTGGCGCCACACGGGTGTCCAAACGCATATCAATTGTCGCGCTGGACCAGTTACCGACCCCTTGCTGCAAGGCGGCGTCCCAATCTCCCCCGGCGGCAAAGGTCGCCAACAAGGGGTCGTACTTCTCATCCAGCATGGTCGATTGGCCCATACCACGCATATCCGGCCGCAGAATGTGGAATTCCGCCCCGAGCAATGGTACCCAGTTGTACCAGAAGCGTGCACTGCGGGAAAATCCGTGTTGCAGCAGAATAGTCGGGGCAGATTCCCACGGGTCGGTAAAATCGTCGTCTTCGTAATACAAGGTGACCATCTGATCAAGCGCTAGGGTTGGCATGGTGCCTCCTTTTCTCATCGTGATGCGATTTAGCCCTGCCTGTGTCGGCCCGCTTCTTGTCTCCCAGCCCTCATCTCCGCGGCGGCTTTTTCGCCAGCACCAGCTTGGTGAGACCCGGCAGTAGATCCTGTACGGAAATATCCCTGAAGCCTGCCTGATGCAGAAGGGCGGACAGCCAACCGGGGGTCAATGACACAGCTCCCGGGTTAAACAAGAGAGGCAGAAACCATAGCGCCGCAGAGGTGGGGCCACTGTGGTCGTCCTGAATCATAAAGTCATGCAAAATCACCTGACCGCCTGGCTTGAGGGAACGGAAGGCATGGGCAAGGCAAGCGCTAATATCCGTCTCGGAAACGCCGCTGAGCAGGTATGACATCAGCACCACATCTTGCTCTCCCGGCCAGACCACCTCGGTCGCGCTTCCTGCGATATAGTCAATTTGATGCTCAAAGCCCGCTTCCGTGACATAGCGTTTAGCCACTTCAATGACATGCGGAAAGTCCAGGATCGTGGCGCTCATCTCAGGGTAACGCTGGCAGAAGGTAATGCTGAACGCCCCGCTGCCGCCGGCCACGTCGAGAAGCTGGCGACAGCCTGTCAGATCAACCATCTTCGCCATCACTGCCGCAGGGCCGAGCGACCCAGCGTGCTGGGCGCGGCTAAAGTGCTCAGCCTCTCCCTCATCTGCCATCAGATCGTACAGGGGGCGTACATTATCGCCCTGAAGCGCCGCATCTAGTTGTGTAAGCTGGGGATAGATCTGACGATCAATCTGAAATCGGTAATAGTCCCCAAAGTAAGACGGCGCACCTGGCACGAGATAGGCCTCGCTGGCCGGGGCATTGCGATAATTCTCACCGTCCTTGATGATCAGTCCCAGACTGACGCACGCGGTCAGCAGGGTGCGCAAACGATTCGGCGTGACAGCGGTCTCCTGAGTCAGCGCCTGAAGCGTTTTGCTCTGTCCGGAAAGACGGCTGAACAACTCGAGATTCAACGAGGCAAACAGCGCCTTTGAGGCCATGAAGCCGTAGGCAATACGAGAAATATCACGGACATGGGTAAGCGGCTCCATGGTGCTCTCCTGTATGTTCGGAATCCTTTGTACTGGCATCCAATTCCTATATTATCATAACACCGGATGAGACTCCATTTGCCCATCAAGCGGCCCGCAACAACAAGACTAAAATGAGGCCTACCGATGTTGATCAAACAGCCGAACATGATCGCGTCAGGCGTCTTAGTCTGAAGAGGAGGAATGTGCATGCGCACACCGTTACAAAACCGAGTTGACCCCTTTGGCGAAATCCACTCTGTCCCCGCCCGCGGTACCGTGATGGGCAATCGTGGTGGCTGTCTGCATGACAACCAGCGCCAGCTTGGCCGCCGCCGCTGGGCCTCTAAACGCTGGATTGCCTGTAGGTTGGCGTTCAAAGGGCGGCACCGAACGGTGATGACGCCAGGGCGCTATACGGAGCTGTTCTTCCTGGACGAAGCGACAGCCCTGGCGGCTGGGCATCGCCCTTGCTTCGAATGCCGCCGGCAGGACGCCAATGCATTTGCTGATGCCTGGGCGCGAGCATTCGAACTGGTGGGGCCACCGCGGGCCGATGCGATAGATATTCACTTACATGCCGAGCGCATGGTCAGCCAAGGGAATACAGAACCAGCCAGACGCATCAATCCTGCTGATTTGCCAAACTACGCAATGATTGCACAGCAGACGGCGGATGGCGACCAAGCAGCCTGGCTGGTACTCGATGGCACCCTACGGCGGTGGACATTCGAGGGGTATGGGGAAGTCCTGCCGATGGCAAATGTTGGCGAGACGGAGTTGATTACCGCAGCATCGCTAGTCGCCGTGCTGGCGGCCGGCTACCCGACGGGTGTGCACCGATCTGCCGCTCCCTAATGATCTAAGCTCCTCTAGCCTTGCTGCGCCGCAGACGGATCAGACGGCTGGCGACAGGTCGATATAACAGGGGTCTTGACAGGAGCGCTTGCCTGGTCTAGCATGCGCAATCATGAATGAAAGCGACGTCCTTCTAGCGCTCCGTAATGTTTCGATTTCCTTTGGTGGCATTCAGGCCCTCGACGGTGTCTCGCTTGACGTTTGCCGTGGGGAGATTCTGGGGCTGATTGGGCCCAATGGCTCAGGCAAAACCACCTGTTTAAATATCATTGGCAACATTTACCCGCTCGGCAGCGGAGAAATCCATTTTTTAGGACAACGAATTGATCAATTGCCGATCCATCATGTGGCGCGTCGAGGTATTGCCCGGACCTTCCAGGTCGCCCGCGTCTTTCGGCGTATGACAGCGCTAGAGAATCTCCTGGTGCCTGGCTATGCCAGTCGTCAGCCGGACGGCATGACGCCCGCGCAGCTCTTGCAGCGCGCCCGTGACTTGTTACGCTATCTAGAGATCGACAATTTGGCCCACGAACAGGCCGGCAATCTTTCCGGCGGACAACAAAAACTCCTGGCATTTGCCCGCGCACTCATGCTAAAACCCCGTTTGGTGTTGCTTGACGAGCCGTTTTCAGGGGTTCACCCTTTACTGAAGGACCGCATGCTGCAACGCATCGACGATCTTCACCAACAAGGTATCGACTTTGTCATGGTCAGTCATGACCTGCCAACCATTCTGGGTATCTCGTCACGCCTGGTGGTGTTGGCCAACGGGCAAAAAATCGCCGACGGTCCACCTGAGGCGGTGCGGCATCAAGAAGCGGTAGTGGAAGCCTATCTTGGGGTATAAGCATGCTTGCGGTTGAAAACATTACCGTCGGTTATGTTGAGGATGTTAACATCCTGCAAGATGTTTCGTTGCGGGTCCCAACGGGCCAAATCGTCTCTGTTATCGGCCCTAATGGTGCTGGAAAATCGACCCTGTTGCGGGCAATCTGCGGTTTTCTAACCCCCAAGCACGGTCGGGTAACGTATGATGACCAACTCCTGACTGGACTGCCATCATACCGTATGGTTGATTTAGGGATCAGCTATCTACCTCAGGAACGCACGGTTTTTCCGCATCTAAGTGTTGACAACAACCTGCGCTTGGGTGGCTGGCAATTTCGGCGAGACCGGGTTCGTATGCAGCAGGCGGTTGATCGTGTCCTGGGCCTCTTTCCCATGCTGGCGCAACGGCGTAGGTCGAAGGCGGGTGAACTGAGTGGCGGCATGCAAAAAATGCTCGAGGTGGCACGCGGCCTCATCATCGAACCCCGCTTACTAGTGGTGGACGAGCCATCAGTTGGCCTAGCGCCGCTGATCGCCAAGGAGGTTTACGCTATTCTGCAGGGCTTGCGTGAGCAACAACTCACCATTCTCCTGGTAGACCAAAACGTCCGTGAAGCCGTTGCCTTAGCCGATCATGTCTACGTTTTAGAATTGGGGCAGAATCGTGTTGATGGTTCGCGTCAAGAGTTCGAAACGGATCTGCACGCCATGATTAAAGATTGGTTGCAGATTTAACCTGTTACGCTCAAACCAAGGAGATCTGATATGCGTAACCAATACAGACTGCAATGGCTGGGTTTGCTGCTTGTCGCAGCACTATGCTTAACGTTTGCAGTAACAACCCGTGCCGATACCGACGTCATCCGCATTGGCGCTGTGGCGCCGTTGTCTTCGCCCGGAAGCTATCAACAAGGTAAGGAGCTGCTGCTCGGATTGCAGTGGGCAGTGGACGACATGAACGCGGCCGGCGGACTGCTCGGCAAAAAAATTAAGCTATTTGTGGAGGACACCCAGGGTAAGCCGCCGGTGGGCGCCACCGCAGTGGAGAAGTTGATCACCAAGAACAAGGTGGTAGGGATCGCCGGTGAGTATCATAGCTCGGTGTGCAACGCCGAAATTGAGGTATTCCATCGCTATGGCATTCCCTTCGTGATTGGCTCCTGCTGGTTTGACGGTTTAACCGCAAAAGGTTATCCGGAGGTGTTTCGGACGAGCGTCTACAACTCCAAACAAGCAGAAAATGTCGTGGGTATCATCAAGGAGGGCGGCTTTAAGAAAGTGGCGGCCCTAGTTGAGGATACCGACTACGGTATTGGGATAGCGGAAAACATCAAGACCATCATGCAACGGACCGGTTCGACCGCTACCTTCCAGAGTGTGGTGGTGGAAAAGACCAACAAGGACTTTGTGCCCATTTTGCTGAAGTACAAAAGCCGTGTCAAGCCTGACCTGCTGATCACCGCAGTCACCCAACCCGGTGGCTTTTTAGTACTCAAGCAAGCGCACGAAATTGGCTTTGCTCCATCCAAAAATACCGCCGTGATTGACGCAACCTGCACGGCGCAAAACGACAAGATCTTTTGGCCCGCTGTCAAGGGGGCCGGCAAGTACGTTATGATGACCTGTCCCTATAGTTCCAGTGTGCGTGTCACTAAGCTGGGTGAAGACATTAAGAATCGCTATGTTAAGAAACACGGTCGAGCCCCGAACTACCTGCCATTGCAGGGCTATGACGCCATGTACACCCTGCTGACGGCAATTAAACAAGCAGGCACAACCGATTCGAAGAAAATTATCTCGGCGCTAAATAACATCAAACTGATGGGAACACGCGGAGAGATCCAGTTCTCGAGCGAAACCGGGGTCTGGCACAACCAGTGGAAGGAAGTGCCTGCCTTCGTGTTTCAGTATACTGAAACAAACCAATCAGCCGATGATGCGCGCATTCTGTTTCCGCTCAGCTTTGCCACCGGCAGCATAGCGCGCCCGTAAGCATATCGATCATCAATGATCAATGGTCACTGATCATTGGTCATTGGTCATTGATGAAAGATCCTGGGATGGACATCTATCTCCTGTCACAACTCGTTAATGGTCTGATTTTTGGCCTTCTGTATGCCCTTATTGCGCTGGGTTTGACCATTGTATTTAGTATCATGCGCGTGGTTAATTTCGCCCATGGCGAATTGTACATGATCGGCGGCTACTTGTTGTACTTCTTCACCATAACGCTAGGTTTACCGGCTCTGGTGGGGCTGCCGCTAAGTATGTTAGCGGCTTGCCTGGTGGGTTGTTTGGTTGAGCGGCTGCTGCTGCGTCCGATCTATACCGAACGACTGGAACGGGCTGAAGAGTATGCCATTATTATCACCTTTACCTTGTCCCTGCTGCTGCAAAATGCCGCTTTGTGGTCGATCGGCCCCTACGAACTTACCCCGACCTCGTTCTGGGAAGGGTCGCAGCATGTCATAGGCGATTTATACCTGGCCGGAGATCGACTGTTTGCGGCCGCCATGGCCACCGTGTTACTCGCTGCGGTGCTCTATTTGATCTATCGAACCTGGCTTGGCCAGGCCCTCATGGCCACCGCTCAGAACCGCGTCGGCGCTGCCATCGTCGGCATCAATGTCATCCGTATGAATATCGTCGCGATGGGATTATCGGCTATGCTGGCGGCAGCGGCCGGTTGTCTGATTGCGCCAATCTTCTTGGTCTATCCCGATGTCGGTGCGGTGCCGGTGGTAAAGGCGTTCGTGGTGATTGTGCTGGGGGGAATGGGCTCCATCCCCGGCACTATCATCGGCGCCCTGCTGCTGGGATTGGTCGAGAGTCTTGGCTCTGTCTACCTGTCGGTTTCATACCGCGACGTGTATGCCTTCCTGGTGCTGATGCTGGTCCTCTTGTTCAGGCCCTACGGCCTGTTTGGGCTACGGGAGCGCCGCGCATGAACCGTTTTGAGACTACCATTGCGGTTCTAGCGCTGCTGATCTCGCTGACTATTCCTTTGATTTTCCAAACCTACTGGCTACGCGTTTGGGCAACCGCGCTGTATTTTATCATTCTAACCTCGTCGTGGAATCTGCTGCTGGGTTACACCGGTCAGCTGTCCTTTGCCCACGCCGCGTTTGCCGGCATTGGGGCCTATACGGCAGGCTTGCTGTTCAAATATACCGGCCTGACGCCCATTCTGGGTGTGCTTATCGGGGGGCTTGTCGCTGCGCTTCTGGGCTACCTGCTGGGCATCATGTGTTTACGCGTAAGCGGCCCCTACCTGGCGTTGATGACCCTGGGTTTCTCAGAAATTTTACGTCTTGTGGCACAGATCGAATATAAAGTTACCCGCGGCTCTCTGGGCTTACAGGTGCCCTATTTATTTGGCGGCGACGGGGCAACGCACACCGCCGGCTATTATACCCTGTTAGGCTTGACACTCATCACCCTGCTCGTGTTGTACAAACTCGTACACTCGGAGGTGGGGCTTTATCTCAAGGCGATTCGTGAAGACGAAGGCGCGGCGGCGGTGATGGGCGTCGATGTGGTGCGCTGGAAAGTCAACGCCTTTGTCATTTCTAGTCTCTTTGCCGGGTTGGCGGGGGGTATTTATGCCCACCTGTTTGTTCGCGTCGTCGCCCCCCAAATGTTGCTACTAAGCGAAATGGGGTTGATTCTGACCATGACTATTGTCGGTGGTCTGGGCACCTTGACAGGCCCCATCCTCGGCGCCCTGATCCTCGTCTTCCTGCAAGAGCAAGTGCGTGAAATTAGTCCACAAGCACATTTGCTGTTGTTCGCGATTTTGGTCATTGTGGTGATGAAATTCTTCCGCCAAGGCATTTACGGCCTCATTGCAGATCAATTGACCAAATGGGGCTGGCTTTCCAAAGCGCCGCCGTTGACCACGGATTGAAGCGAGGCGTGAAAGAAAACGTTCACAGAGACAGATTTCAAATCTGTCCCCGTATGATGAATAGCATGACAACATACAACCAAACAACATGACCACACCGTCATGTCGCGAGAGGGCGGCATGCGATGTGCCCAGTGTCAATTCGACAACCGCAAAGGCGTACGCTTTTGTGAGGAATGCGGCCTTGTCCTGCATCTCGGCGAGCCACACCTCTTCGGCTTCGAGGCCGGCCTCGATCCGCGTGGCGCCCTGTTAGCGGGCCTGATCGAGGATGTACGTCACGTGCTTGGCCTGCTCGCTTAGGGAGGGCGGCACATTGACGGTGACGGCAGTCTGGGTGAAGCCTAGGTAAAAACTATTGGTGAATCCGTTGGTCAGCAGGACGCTGGGTGCGCCAGCCGTTGCCCGTCGTGTCTTTGAGCGTTATACCGTGGCTGCCAATGATTTCGTATCCGGCCCGGCGGGCGTTGCT
>JAPULM010000111.1 GCA_027294925.1 bacterium | reverse complement strand
CATGGCGCATATCCACGCCTATGGCGAGCAATGTCCCAACGCTCGAGGCATCATTCACCTAGGCGCCACCAGTGCATTTGTCGGTGATAACACCGACCTCATTCAGATGCGCGAAGCGCTACATCTCATCCGCACGCGCCTGGTCAACACGATGGAAGCGCTGGCCCTGTTTGCCGAGTCGCATCGCGATCTGATTGCTCTAGGCTACACGCATTTTCAACCTGCTCAGCTCACCACGGTAGGCCGTCGCGCCGTGTTATGGCTGCAAGATCTGACGTTTGACCTGGAAGATCTTGAACACTGCCTGGAGACGTTACAATTTCGTGGGGCCAAAGGCGCCACCGGAACCCAGGCAAGTTTCCTTCAGTTATGCAACAATAACGCTGAACAGGTCAAACAGATTGATCGGCGGGTGGCCGAAAAAATGGGCTTTGACCACACGCTTCCAGTGACGGGCCAAACTTACCCACGCAAATATGACAGCCGCGTGCTGAATGTTCTCTCGGGTATCGCACAATCAACGCATAAATTTAGTAACGACATTCGCCTGCTACAAAGCGTGGGTGAACTGGAAGAACCGTTTGGTAGTCACCAGGTCGGTTCCTCCACGATGGCTTACAAACGCAATCCCATCCGCAGCGAACGCATGGCAGCGCTGGCACGTCACGTTATTTGTAGCGGACTCAACCCGGCCTTTACAGCTGCCGGGCAGTGGTTTGAACGCACCATTGACGATTCGGCAAATAAACGCCTGAGTATTCCCGAAGCCTTTCTGGCCACAGACGCTATCCTCATCCTATACCAGGAGGTGGCGAGTGGTCTGGTCGTCTATCCGGCAGTGATGGCCAAACGGGTGGCAGAATTCCTCCCTTTCCTGATGGCTGAAAACCTCATGATGGAAGGGGTAAAAGCAGCCGGGGATCGACAGGACCTGCATGAGAAAATTCGTCAGCATGCGATGGAAACCTGGCACCACATGCGAGTCGAAGGCGGCGCCAATGATCTCTTGCAACGTCTGCGAGAGAATCCGGTCTTTGCTGCACTTCTGGAGCAACTGCCCAAGCAGCCGGCAGCAGAGGCGTATATCGGCCGGTCTACCCAACAAGTTGATGAGTTTCTACAAGACGTCTATCAGCCTCTACGAGAGCGCTATAGCATCCTTTTAGGCAATGCGGTGGAAACACGCGTCTGACCATTTCCTTTCTTTGCTCTCAGCCACGTAGCGTTGAGGCCGCGAAACCAACAAACGGAAGATATTTCCATGCTGGACATTAGGTTCATCCGCGAGCATCACGAGCTGGTACAAAATGGCGCCCGTAAAAAACACATCGATATCGACATCCATCAGCTGCTCAAAGTCGATGAGCAACGCCGACAATTGATCTCGCAAGTCGAAGGTTTGAAAGCGTTACGCAATAAGACCTCGAAAGAGATCCCAACTCTGCAAGGCGAAGCCAGACAAGCAGCCATCGCGCGTATGAAAGAAGTGGCAGGGGAAAGCAAACAACTGGAAATCACCTTACGTGAAGTCGAAGCTACTTTCCAAGACCTGATGTTACAGGTCCCAAATGTACCTGCTGATGAGGTACCGGAAGGCGCCACCGATGCCGACAATGTCCTACTGCGCACCTGGGGCGCATTGCCCCACTTCGATTTCACTCCGCGTGATCATGTTGAACTCGGTGAACGGCTTGACATTATTGACATCCCGCGTAGTGTCAAGCTCGCCGGCAGCCGCACCTATTTCTTAAAAAACGCGGCTGCTCTGCTCGAATATGCCGTGTTGCAGTTTGCCCTCCATCACATGGTGCGCAAAGGTTTTACACCATTTATTGTACCGCAGTTGGTAAAAGATGAGGTGATGGTCGGCACGGCCTATTTTCCGGCAGGACAGGATCAAGCTTACCGGATTCCTGCTGACGAAGTCAATCTCATCGGTACGGCTGAGGTTCCCATCACGGCTTATCATGCCGATGAAATTCTCCGCGCCGATGAACTCCCTAAGTATTACGTCGGCCTGTCCAACTGCTATCGCCGAGAAGCAGGCACCTACGGAAAAGATACCCGAGGGCTCTATCGCATCCACCAGTTTCAAAAAGTCGAGCAAGTGGTAATTTGCGCCAATGACCCGGAGGTTTCAAGCCGTGAACACGAACACATTCTGCATAATGCTGAGGAAGTCTTACAGGCACTCGGATTGCCCTATCGCGTGGTGCTGGTGTGTGGCGGGGATCTAGGTGTGCCGCAAGTAAAAAAATATGATATCGAAACCTGGATGCCAAGCCGGCAGGCTTACAGCGAAACCCATTCGGCCTCAATATTTCACGACTTTCAGGCTCGACGTCTCAAAATGCGCTATCGAGAAAAAGATGGTAGCATCCGTTTCACACACACGCTGAATAATACAGTTATCGCCTCTCCCCGTATCCTCATACCGTTATTGGAACTCTACCAGAGAGCTGACGGCAGTGTGGCGATTCCAGAAGTTTTGCAGCCCTATATGGGCGGGCTACAGGAGATCACCTAAAACCCCCCTCCATCCGGAATCAGTGGGTCAGGCATCGGCGCTCTGCTATACAACATAATTACATGCCCGGAGACAGCCTGCGATTGCAACTCCAGCGACACCTTATAGGTGTCGCGCACGCGCCAGACCGCCTTACCACCGCGTTTGAGCAGAGTAACAAACTGATCTTGCACATCTGGCGGCACTTGCGCGCGCTCAAGCAGGTTGCGAAGCTGTTCAGACGCAACCTGGTACTGTTCCTGCTGCGGATAGAGGGCGGCAACCCGCTCTAGCGGCTCACCACGCGGATGGAAGAGCGCAATCAGGGTGTGGCCCTGCTGTTGTTTCTCCAGGCGGTAATAACGCAACACACGACGCTTCTCGCCCGGCGCAAACGGCTGAAATAATAGAGCCTCCGAAACTGCGCCGTCCTGTTCAAACTGCGCATCATCATAAGGCGGCGAGAAATAGTTTTCGAACACCTCAGCGTCTAAAGCCAGTTCAATCCAATAAGTTCCCGGCGACAAGGTGAAACGCAAAGGGGTTTTACCCCGCCACATTTCAGGCGCTATGGCATGCGAAGGCACACGCTCTGGGTCGAAAGGCTGGACGTATACATCTGCCCCCGCAGGGATAGAGGTAACCCAAACCTCATCATTGACGACGGTTATCGGCAGCTCGGTTTGCAGCGCTTCGGTAAATTGATAAGATTGATACAGCGGTTCACAGCCCGCTAGCCCAAGAAGTAATAAAATACAACCAAGCCAGCATATGGTGTACGCTCGAGATAGCTTCACGGTCACATCTGTTTCACGCGTTCAACATCACATCGGGCATTGAAATCCAGTAGGCATTCATTGCACACCACGACAATACCACAGGCATTATAATAGTCGAGGGCATTTTCCCCGGCAAAGGGCTTCATCTGCTCACAATTGGGGCAGAGAAATTTCGTACCGACCGACTCGCCAAGCTGTAACGAAGCTTGGCGTAGCTCCCACACGGCATGGATGAGTTCACTGACCTCAAGGGGCTCCATATCCATGAAGGTACTCCACTGTATAAGGGATGAGATGAGACCTTACGATCACTAAAGGAATGACGAAATACAGGACATCGTGACGACTATACCGAAAGCCTTAGGAGCTTGCAAGGTCTTTTCCGCAATACAGTCAGTTAGCCCATACGGAAGGCGCACTTTATCTGCCGCCGTACAGCACTGTCAGGCCTCGGCCTTGCTGCGTTCTGCTTCAATGAGCACCCGCCGCAGTACTTTCCCTGAGGCGGTCTTCGGAATCATCGTGACGAACTCGACCTCACGTACCTTCTTATAACCGGCGATACGACTTTCCACAAACGCCATCAGGTCTTCCGCCGACACCCCTTCCCCCGGACGCAACATCACAACCGCTTTGGGAATTTCACCGGCCTCAGCGTCAGGCTTACCAATCACCACACAATCAGACACAGCTGGATGTTGAAATAGAGCCGCTTCCACTTCCGCAGGGGCAACCGAGAAGCCCTTGTATTTAATCATTTCTTTCTTGCGGTCAACAATGTAAACATAGCCATCGGCATCAATCCGCCCAATATCACCGGTGTGTAACCATCCATCTCGCAACGTCTGTGCCGTCTCCTCAGCGGCTTTCCAATAACCCTGCATCACATGCGGTCCCCGCACCACCAACTCACCAACTTCGCCGACCTCAAGCTCGCGTTCTCCAGTCTCCAAATCAACAATTTTCTGATCCTGGTTCGGCACTGTTACACCAACGGAATCAAGCTTGATCTCGCCCTGATCAACTGGATTCAGATGCGTTATCGGAGACGCTTCGGTAAGCCCATATCCCTGCAGAACGCGCACGCCGGTTTTTTCTTGCACACGTTGCGCCACCTCCGGTGCCAACGGCGCAGCGCCTACCATAATATAGCGAATAGACGAGAGGTCAAACCGCTTCAAGTCCAGATAATTATCCAGCGCGATCAGAATTGGCGGCACTGCATAGTAAAGCGTCACCCCATATTGCTGTACGAGGGAAAGGGAGCGTTCAAGATCAAACGCCTCCATGATCACCAAGGTGGCGCCGGCATAGAGACCACCACAGATCAACGCAATTCCGTAAATGTGGTAGAGTGGCAGGAATATCAAGAGCGTATCCTGCTCGGTAATCCGCCCGCTTGAGATCAGTTGAATGTTGTTGGACACCAGATTTTGGTGCGTCAACATAACCCCCTTCGGCATACCCGTCGTGCCGCTCGAATAAGGCAACGCCACCAAATCCGATGTCCAAGCCAACGGCACCTGCGGCGGATGCTTGGGCGAGGCTTGGCGAACCAAGTCGCGAAACAAGTGGGTGCCTTCTTCGGCCTGCTGTCCAACCACAATCACATGTTTCAAGTTTTTGATCCGCGGCCATATCAACTTCACCTGCGCATAAAGTGATTCCTGCACCACGATCGCCAGCACATCCGCGTCATTGAGCTGGTGCGAGATCTCCGCCTCTTTATAGGTCGGATTCATCGGCGTAAACACCGCACCCAGGCGGGCAATACCGTACAGGCTAATAATGTACTCCGGACGATTGGTCATATAGAGTGCAACCCGATCGCCCTTTCTCACCCCTAAATTGGCTAACGCATTAGCAAACCCACTAGCCAGTCCGTCGAGCTCCCGGTAGGAAATGCGTTGTCCTTGAAAAATCACCGCCGTCCGCTCTGGAAAACGCTGCGCAGTCTCCCAAAGCATTTCGCCAAAAGGGATTTCCGGAATGTCGACGGCAGCTCGATAGAAATCGCCGAGCGCGCTTTCAGGCGCCATACTAATCCTCCATCTATAACCAATTCAAAAATAATGCTATAGCGTGTTCGAAAGTCGCTGCAGCATACTCACCAAAGGTGACATCTGTCAACGAAAAATACAGGCGCCTTAGCGCCATCATCGACAACCCGTCTGGGCGGCGTTAAGCACTCTCCGCAGCCAACTGCATAATCAAGGCGGCCAACTTCGCCGAGTCGTGACGCATCAAATGTAATCCCGCCTGCATACCTGCCCCTTGCGCCCGTGTGTAGGCACGTATCGTCTCAGCATCGGGATGCTCAATCAAATCTGCCTGGTATACAGGAACTGCCATGTCTTGCAGATCATTCACAACCGGTAAGGCGCCTTGCTCAGCATAGCACTCGACCAATACCGTAGGTAACATACCCTGGTGGCACACCAACATATCAAGCGGACGTCCCAAATAGTGTTCTAACCATATCACATGCTGGCTAGCGCTAAAACCGTCGGTTTGGCCTGGCTGGGTCATGATATTGCAAACGTATATGCAGCGTGCTTGACTGGCGGTAATCGCATCACGCATACCATCAGGCAACAACACCGGCGTCATACCGGTAAGTAACGATCCCGCACAGCAGACCAACACATCTGCTTCAGCGATAGCCGCCAACACTTGCGGATGAGCAGCCGCCGGAGGCGTGAGAAACAACCGTTTGACCGCACAACGCGGCGTGCGCTGAATAATTTGCCACTCACCAATGATGCTGCGGCCATCGTCAAATTCGGCGCCAATCTGGACGTCGGCGTCCGTCACGGGAAACACACGCTGCACAACACCTGCCGCTCGACACACCTCAGCTACTGCTGTCGACAGACGCCCATACTGCTCGGCCAAGGCAGCCAACATAAGATTGCCAACGCTTTGGCCCCGTATGTCGCCGTCCGCAAAACGATGGCGCAAAAGTTGTCCCCACACCGACTGCTCTGCCATCAATGCGCTCAGACATTGACGCGTATCGCCCACTTGCGGCATATGCAAGGCACGACGCAGTTGGCCGCTATGCCCACCGTTGTCCGTCACCCCTACGACCGCTGTCACTTGACAGGTATAAGCGCGTAATCCGCGCAATAGCACAGCCTGTCCGGTACCACTGCCTAACGTCACAATACGCATCACAGTCCCACTCCAACGTATCACATCGTTACCTGATATATTAGCAAATCTCTCAGAGTAGCACCATTTCAAGCCATCGCACTCAATCTTGATTCACCATGTTACTTGGTGTAGAGTAACAGCGTCCAAACCGTCCAGCGAGGAGATCCAACGTCACATGGCCTCTATACCACAACGTCATATCACTTACGGGATACTCCTCGGCGCGGTAGGGTTGAGTGCCTTCATCTTCGTTAGCGGCTTGTCATTAACCCTACAACTCGGCGATGCCAATCAGCACGGCTTTCTTCTGCTTCCCGCTCTGCCCACGCCACTTTACATTATTATGGGCCTGGTGGCTTTAGCCGGTGTGGGGCTGACGCTTCTCGCCTCGTTTATGCAACGCCGCAAACGGTCATCTGAGCTACCGCAACAACATCAGCCAGAAGCTGCCAGGACCCCCTGGCAACTCCTGCTCAACACCTTTGTCTCCTGCACTGTCCTGGTGCTAGTCGTGGTGTGGCTGATACGCTATGGTGCCCCAATGTTCGAATGGCTAGAGCAGTGGCGGCGCGACCTAAGCGCAGCGCCGGAATTACTGTCAAAAGGTGCGAAGTCACTATTACGCCAGATAGAGTCCCCCATCACAGGCTACACCCTATTTGTCACCGTTTTGCTCATCTATGGCGGCTTGGCAGTTCTCGCTCTTTGGGTCTTATACGACCGCCACCAGCCTGCCATAGCGGATTCAGAGCATGAAGATCCGCGTACCAGACGGGTACGCCGGGCGGTGACCGCCGGCCTACGAGAATTGCAACAACACAACGATCCGCGTCAATCGATTATTGCCTGCTATGCCCGCCTAGAGCATCTACTGGAAGACCATGGCGTACCGGCTTACGATTATCTCACGCCGCAAGAATACATGGGCGCAGCCATGCAAGGCGTCAATGTGCCGCTGGACGCATTTGCCGGCCTTATCGGCTTATTCGAACAAGCGCGCTATAGCCTGCACCCACTGGACGCCACAGCCCGCAACCAGGCCATCAGCCACCTGGAAGCCATCAAATCACATTTGGAATGGGAGGCGACGCTTGCAACACGCAACTAAGCCCTTATCGCTACGCGCCCGTCTCCTGCATGATGCAGGCTCTGTGGCCCTGCTCGCCTTAATCCTAGTCCCATTCTATCTACTACTAAATCAATATTGGCGCAGCCTGGTCGCTCTGCTTGCCGTATATGGCGCGTTAGCGTTTATCTGCCTGCGCCTGGGGCGATATATTCGTCGTGTGATGCGACGCACACCAGCGGAAATCCCCCCCTGGCACACCGCTGTACGGTATACGCCACAGCAGCAACTGTCCATACCCTTCAGTGCGGCAGAGGCTATTCAGCACGCCATCAAAGATCCGAACTATGCGCAGGACGTGCTGAAACCGCGCTTACGGCAACTGTTGCTGTATCGGCTGCGGGGCGTAACGGATTTGCCATCGGACACCTTCGACACATCACAGCACACCGGGCTTGATCCCCAAGTGGTCACGTTTTTACAGACACCTGAAGCAACCGGATGGTGGGCTCAATATCGTTACCGCCAACAACGGTTGCAAAACGTTCTCGCGACATTGCGCCAATTAGAAAGCTTGTAATGGAAATCGCTACCGCCGCCAAACTCACACAAGACGTGATAGCCGAACTACAACGCGCCATCGTTGGCAAAGAGCGTGTGCTCCAACATCTGTTGCTCGGCCTGTACAGCGGTGGCAACATTTTGCTAGAAGATTTTCCAGGTCTAGCCAAAACCCTCATTGCCCGCCTGACTGCCCAAGTTACCGGCTTGGCATTCAAGCGTATTCAGTTCACCCCGGATTTACTGCCCGGCGACATCACAGGCGGGGTGATCTACAATCAAAAACAGGACGAGTTTATCTTCCGTCCCGGCCCCCTATTCACTAACCTGGTGCTAAGCGACGAAATCAACCGGGCGCCACCCAAAACCCAGGCCGCTTTACTAGAAGTTATGCAAGAGCGGCAGGTCACCGTGGAAGGCGTCACCTATCCCATGACACCGCCTTTCGTCGTATTGGCAACGCAGAATCCGATTGAGCTCGAAGGCACCTACCCCCTGCCTGAGGCTCAGCTTGATCGTTTCATCATGCGTCTGCGGGTAGGTTATCCCAGTCCTGAGGAAGAACAACAGATCCTGGCACGGCGCGGTGCCCGGCAGCAGGACAGCATTGATCTGCGCCCGGTCATCGATGCCGACCAGCTGTTGCAGTTACAAGCTACAGTTGAACAAGTGCACATGAGCGAACCGCTTGAGGCCTATATTGTTAGCCTAATCGTGGCGACCCGTGAGCATACCCAGGTGCAAATTGGCGCCTCACCGCGCGGCTCGCTAGCGCTATATCAGCTCGCCCGCTCCCACGCGATGATCCAAAACCGGGATTTCGTGCTGCCGGACGATGTCAAAGCCATGGCCGCTGTAGCGCTCGCGCATCGTCTGTTGCTAAAACCAGAGTTGTGGATACGCGGCATTCAAGCCGAAGACGTCATTCACGACATCCTTGAGCGCACCCCCATTCCCAAGGCAGAATAAGCCCCATGCAGCAGCGTCATGCAGCGCAAACATACTATTACTTTGCGTTACTCCTGCTTGGCATCTTACTCAGCACCATCAGTCGCCGTCTGGAGCCCTTATACGTGGTGCTGCCACTCGCCGTGGCCTTAATCCACAGCCGCCTGTCAAACGCCCAACCCGCCTTGACACTGCACTGCGATATCACGCCGTTACGTGCGTTTGAGGGTGATACCGTCACCGTTCGAGTGACTGTCGACGCGGCGACGGAACTTCCCCCGACAGAAGTCTGGCATTACTTGCCGCCTGGCGCCACCTGTGCGGCGGGCGACAACCGCTTCCTGCTAACCCTGCGGGCCGGCGCAACGCAAACTTTCACCCATACGGTCCGCTTTCCGCGACGCGGCAAATACACGCTCGGGCATCTGTATGTCCGTATACATTCCGGCACAGATCTGCAACCGTGGCTAACCGAGTATCACCGCGAACAGGTCTGCAACGTCTACCCCCATATTACCTCACTGCCCCGGCCGCTACCGCCGCTGCATACCCATATATCATTCGGTAACTATGTCTCACGCAGCGCTGGCGAGGGGCTGGAATTCGCCGGTGTTCGACCCTACCGGCATGGCGATCGCTTACGACGCATACACTGGCGCACCTCACAGCGTCGACAAACGCTATATGTCAACGACTATTATAGTGAGCGCAATGCCGATATCGTCATTCTGCTTGACACCTTAGCGGCCATCGGCGGCGCTTACAACAGCACCCTGGATGTTGCTGCACGGACGGCAGCCTCTCTGGCAGCTCACTATCTGTACCACAAAGACCGTGTGGGCCTGGTTAATTACGGCGGCGTCTGCACCTGGGTATCGCCGGCACTCGGAAAGCGGCAGTTGTATCGTATTCTCGATGCATTGTTAGAAACGCGCCCACACTTCAGTTATCTAACCAAAGACATCACCTTAGTGCCACCGCGAGCCTTACCACCAGGGGCGCTCATCTTCGTACTGACCGCTTTTCTCGATCAGCGTATTGAAACCGCACTGCACGACTTACTGGCGCGGCGTTTCCCTCTGGTTATCTTGCTCACCTCACCAGTGTATGTGATGCCGACCGCCCTCGACCGCTATGCCACGGAAGCCACTGAACGCCTATGGCGTCTTGAAATGGAATTACGCCTACACGATCTACGTAACCTGGGTGTACCCGTGTTAATGCAGACCTCAGAAGATCCGTTGAGCGCTTTACATGCCGCAATATCGAGAGGTACATTATGGCAACACGTCAGACAAGTTTAGACATTTGGTTAGGTTGCATTACCATCCTGTGGGCACTACAGCCGCTACTATGGTCTCAGGCACGTGGCGTTTTTGCCTTCAGCCTGGCCACCGCCCTGCTCGCATTCGCCGCCTGGTGTTTCAGCTTACCGGTTCTAATGACCTGGAGCGGCGCTGTCGGCCTGTGTAATTTGACCCTGGCGCTGGTGCTATCCGCCCAGGCGCCAAATCTCTGGGCCGGCCTAAGCGCCGGCATCACTCTGTTGGCGATGCTGGACGGCAATCATCGCTTTACCTACCTTAGATATTGTCAGATCACGCCCGGCGTACTGACAGCATTTCTGAACGTCTTTGTGCAACTTAGCGGCCTAACCCTGGCGGTTGGCATCACCTTAAGCTTATTCATTCCCATGACGCGTCAGTCCATCGCTGCGTCAGCCGCGAGTGTCCTCACCATTACCGGCGCTTGTTTGTTGATCGCTTTCCTCAGCTTATTTTTGCTGCACACCAATCGCGCCTCAGAAGGCTTGAGGCGTGAGCAAAACATCACGGATGCTTAAAACCGGGGTACGACGGTAAAAACACATGATTGAGAAATTCGATCATACGCACCTGTCCGGTCTTATCGAACCGCACCTTTAGGTCAAACCAGCTCGTCTCCCGCCCATAGCCAACAAAACGCAGGTCAGTGTATCGGACGATGTCTTCTTGCCCCTGGCGGTAATATTCCACTACCGGAAAACGTGCGAAATCCCGGAAAACGCGCACCAATTGGTAATCATGTGTGCGCCGCACCTCCTCCTGCTCTAACCCTTTTGGAATATGCCGTGGTGCTGTGATTTCGCCCGATAACAGCGAGATACGGCTGACCAGATAAGACGAAGCCGTTTCCGCAATCCCACGCCACGCCAACGGACCCCCTGGGAGCGGAATAGCCGACACCTGTTTCACCTGCGCCATCTGTGCGCCAAGCGCCGCGGTAAAACGTTGCTTGGCCACCTGTTGGTTCACCATACATAGCACCATATAGGCTGCCAGCGCTCCTACCCCGTAACGCCCGATGCGCAAACTGCCTTCAGTCGGCCAACTGCGCGTCATGCATGACGCCAACACGATCAACAACGCGAACAGGGCGATGTGCCGGCCCAAACCGCCGAGCAACTGCCGCCATAACGGGTGCTGTACCAGCCATGGCGTTGCGAACCAAAGCACAACGCCAACCAGTGCCGCCAACCAGCTGCCCATACGATAGCGTGTGTAGCGCTGCAACCGCACCATGCGGAGACTCAACAGCGCCGCTACAATGATGCCGGTATAAAAAAAGTCAATAATAAACACCGCGTCGGCCGTATAACGTCCGGCATCAAACGGCAACAAGATCTGCGTGCCATACGAGGTCAAATAATCCATCCAGATATGCAACAGCACCCCGGCATAGAGCACCCCCACCAAGCGCCAGTAATGCCGGTATCGCAGCAGCCCATAAAGGACGGCGGCCACCAGTAGGGCCAGACCCAAGCCGCCGGCAAACGCATGCGTGACGCCACGGTGCTGTTGAAAGCCGATAATCGGCCCGGCCAAATCAAACAACGCGTCCAGATCGGGTAACTCGCTGCCCACAATAAGCGCCACGCTGGCTGCTCGCCCATATCGTTGGCGCACGCCCGCCTGCGCCAACAACGCCCCCGCCAGACCATGGGTGAGATTATCCATACGGTTCGCTTCCTGTCTGCCGTCAGAGTCTCGCTCGTTTGGCTGCCGAAGGGAAGCGACAGACAGGCCACTGACCCTTCGAGCCACACCCCCATTATTCTCATGATAATCGTTTGGGGACTACCCGTCACCTGCTAAATCCTATGGTAGACCCCTATCTTTGTGGATTTTCCCGTGACACATTTTCCTTTACATGGTAATTTCCCTAACGAGGGAGACTTAAAAATTTTGCTGCGTCATACCTGAAGGTTATCGTTACGTATGGCAAACACAGAGACGATCAAGATTCAACAGCTCGATGCTTACCGCTGGCGTATTCCACGTCAGGGACAGATGCGCGTTGACGGCCTGGTGTTCGCCAGTGCAGCGTTGATGCACGCTATTCGGGACGATCAGAGCCTCCAACAGGTGGCGCATGTCGCCCACTTGCCCGGCATCGTTGGTCATTCGATTGCCATGCCGGACATTCACTGGGGTTACGGCTTCCCAATCGGCGGTGTAGCGGCCTTTGATGAAGATGACGGCGTGATCTCGCCTGGTGGCATCGGCTACGACATCAATTGAGGGGTGCGGCTGCTGGGCTCAGGTCTGAGCCGCGACGAGGTGACAGGGCATCTGCGCGACCTGGTGGAGGGACTGTTTCGTAACATTCCGTCTGGTCTTGGGTCACACCGCAAGGACCTACGCTTGTCGCCGCACGAGCTGAAACGGGTCCTTGAACACGGCGCCGGCTGGGCCGTGTCACAGGGCTACGGTAGCACACGCGATCTTGAATACATCGAAGAAAACGGCTGTCTGCAGGGGGCTCAACCTGACCTGGTGAGCAGCCGGGCACTGGAACGTGGACGCTCACAGCTCGGTAGCCTTGGTTCGGGCAATCACTTCGTGGAAATCGATTACGTGGCCGAAATTTACGACCAGCAGGCAGCCAACACCCTGGGGCTTTTTCCAAATCAGGTCACCATCACCATTCACACCGGCTCACGCGGTTTGGGTTATCAGGTTTGCGATGACGCCATCAAAGTGATGCAGCGCGCGACGGTGAAATACGGTATTCATGTCCCTGACCGGCAACTTTGCTGTGCGCCTCTCACCTCGCCTGAGGCGCAGGATTACATCGGCGCCATGTACGCCGCCGCCAACTTTGCCTTTGCCAATCGGCAACTCGCCACCCACTGGGTACGTGAGACGTTTGCACAGGTGCTGCGTCGCTCTCCCGATGACATGCGGCTCGACCTGATCTACGATGTCTGTCACAACATTGGCAAGTTTGAAACCCATAACGTAGATGGCAAACCACGCCGCCTGTGCGTGCACCGCAAAGGCGCCACGCGCGCCTTACCACCCGGGCATCCGCAAATCCCGAAAATATACCGCCATCTGGGCCAGCCGGTACTGATTCCAGGCGATATGGGTCGCTACTCTTATGTGCTCATCGGCGCCCCACGAGGTGGCGAAGAGACCTTTGCCAGCAGTTGCCATGGCGCCGGGCGTATGATGAGCCGCACGCAGGCCAAGAAAAACGCCCGCGGCCGCCCCATCCTGCGCGAGTTGGAAGACCGCGGTATATACGTACGCGCTGCCGGACGCGCCACCATAGCGGAAGAAATGCCGGAGGCGTATAAGGACGTCAGCGAGGTGGTGGATGTGGTGGATGGCGCCGGTATTAGTAAGAAAGTGGCGCAGTTGCGCCCCATGGGCGTCATCAAAGGCTAACTAAAATGCCTGGCGATCAACCCCACCCCGACATCTACGAGCCATTCTCCCACACCGGTGATCTCGGCATGATCGCCTATGGACGTGATTTGCCCGACCTCTTTGCCCGCGCCGCATGGGGCATGTTCGACCTGATGAGCGACGCCACCACCATTCGCCCATGCCAATCGATGACGGTCGAGGTTGAAGGCATCGACCTCGAAGACCTGATGGTGCGCTGGCTCAACGAGTTGCTCTACTGCTACGACACCGAACGCTTTCTTTGCTGCGCCGCCACCTTCCCGATCCTTGAGCCAACCCGCCTGAGCGCTACCGTGCAGGGCGAACCCCTCGATCCGTCCCGCCACCCCATCGACACCGAAATCAAAGCCGTCACCTACCACCAGATCGCCGTCGAACAAGTCGACGGCCGCTGGCAGGCACGGGTCATCTTCGATATTTAGTCTATTCGGGGCAGACGCCGCAAACGGTTCCGCACGTCATCTTTCATTTTCACATCCAATCCTTCGGCACTCTCTACCGTTTGCCCTCTTTGATTCCCATCTACCAAGGCTATTCAGTTTTCGGAAAAGGGTTGCCCAGCCGGCGAAAGCACTGGCTCTCGTCGGCATTGTGCATCCAGGCACAGGTGGTATGTCTGTGGCTCTGGATTCACCGAGGCATCTCCCACGACACCGAAGACCGCCTGAGTATGGTGGGGCAGGTAACGATCCCGTTTGGCGCATTCAAGAAACGACGCTTGGCCCGCAGCTCAGATGCTCCTATGCCGATTCATGGCGTCATTGAACCAGCTGTTATGATGACGTTCGAGGCTTATCAGCAGGCCATAGAAGAGACTGCTCCACACTGGACGAGGCACGATCGATGAACTTAGAGAAGGAAATCAAAGAAGCCTTAAACCAGAAGACGTCGTTGCGGACGCTGCGCGAAATTGTCAGTCGATACAAACAATATGGGGGTACCCAACAGGATGCCTATGGAACACTGGAAAATATACGATGTGCGTCGATAGAAGGAATGTCTGAAGACCTCCTGTTGGATCTCATGGATTTTGTGACGGGATTTTGTTCAAAAAACCAACGGATCTGGGATAAGGTATTAACCGCTTGAAGGTCGATCAGACAACGCGGGTAATCCCGTTCTGGGCCAGACGGCGAAAAAATGGAGTCAGTCAGGTCTTGCATTGACACAGTCGTATTTTTTTCCCTATATAATCCGGGCAGCGGAAGGACGTACACAAGGATTGCGCCAGAAATTGCGAGAGGAAAGCCGCCTCTTGTCACCCTCGTACTATGCCAAGGCACGGATTTCCGCAATGATGTCATCAAACGGCATGCCGCTCGGAAATACGGCAGCCACGCCCATATCTTTAAGCGGTGCAATATCTTGCTCGGGAATCACCCCGCCGACAACGACTTTAATGTCATCCATCGTCTTATCGCGCAGACGCTCTAGCACTTGCTGCGTCAGGCCCAGGTGGGAACCCGACAAAATACTCAGGCCAATGATCTGCACGTCCTCCTGAGCAGCAGCCTGCACGATCGCATCAACCGAATTGCGAATACCGGTATAAATGACCTCCATACCAGCGTCACGCAGCAACAAGGCCATCGTTTTAGCGCCGCGGTCATGACCGTCGAGGCCAGGTTTGGACACCAAAATACGGATAGGCGGGCCATCATTAACACCCTGAGCACGTTGCGACCCACTGCTCTGGTGGCTGGATACCGCCAAAATGGAAGGATCGCTGTAAAGACCAAAAACATGGGTCAAACAAGAACAGATCTCACCAATGGTCGCATAGGCTTTAACCGCCTCAAGCATGGCAGGCATAAGATTTCCCGTCCCCTGAGCGACCGTCTGCAACTGACTCAACGCCTGCGCCACACGTGTGGCGTCGCGCTCCTGACGGACACGTCGGATACGTTCGATCTGTCGCTGCAGCGCCTCGGGATCAGCGCGGTGAATGGCAATCGGCGCCGCCCTCTGGGCGCGCTGAAATTTGTTAACCCCCACCAGCACCGTCTCGCCGGACGCAAGACGCTGCTCCTCCTGCATGGCCGAGCGCATGATGCGCTCCTGCACCAGGCCGGATTCAATCGCTCGGCTAACGCCAACCGCCATCACCTCGTCGATGATTTCCCGCATTTGCTGTTCGGCCGCGTCAGTCAAGGACTCGACATAATACGATCCCGCCAGCGGATCGGCGGTACGCGTCAGTCCGCCCTCATAAGCGATGATTTGCTGAGTGCGTAATGCAACCAACTGCGCTTCTTCGGTCGGAATGGCATATGCCTCGTCGTACGAACAAGCGTGTACCGCTTGCACACCGCCCATGGCCGAGGCCAACACTTCCAGCGTCACGCGCACGATATTATTTAACGGTTCTTCTACGGTCAACGTATTACCACCGCTACCGGCGTAGACACGCAGCATGCAGGATTGCGGATTTTTAGGCTGATAGCGCTCCTGCACCAGACGTGCCCACAATCGCCGGGCAGCACGAAAACGAGCCACTTCCTCGAAGAGATCGGTGCCAACCACACCGAGGTTCCAACTAATGCGCGGCGCAAAATCGTCAATCGACAAACCACGATCGAGCAATAAATCGATATAAGCCATGGCATGTGTCATGGCCAGAGCAACCGACTCGAGGCGTGTCGCACCAGCCTGCTGCATGTGAGCGCCAGAAATACTGATGGGATTAAACTTAGGGACCTGACGGGCGCAAAACTCTATCACATCGGCCGTCATGCGCAACGATGCGTCCACCGGAAAGAGCCAGGTGCCACGCGCAACATACTCCTTCAGCGGATCATTTTGTAAGGTGCCTCGCAATTGCTCCGGCTTGACGCTCTGCTGCTCACCGACCGCCATGTACATCGCTAAAATCGGCGCCGAGGTCGTGTTAATGGTGAAATTGGTACTGACCTTATCCAATGGAATGCCGTCGAACAGCCGCTCCATATCGGCCAACGAATCGATCGCCACGCCAACCCGGCCCACCTCATCGGCAACACTGGGATCGTCAGAGTCGAAACCGATCTGGGTAGGCAGATCAGAAGCCACACTTAAGCCAGTCATCCCTTGGGCAAGCAAGGCGCGATAGCGCGTGTTGGTGTCTTCCGCCGTACCAAAACCAGAATATTCGCGAAAGGTCCAGGGCCGCCCCCGATACATCGACGGATAGATACCGCGCGTAAACGGGAATTCGCCCGGGTAGCCAACGTCACGTTCATAATTGAGATGTTGCACAGCCTCCGGCGTGTATAGTGGCGCCACCTCTACACCTGATGGGTTGTAAAGCGGCGTCACCGGACGCTCCGCCATGCGTCGCTGCCAACGCTGATACGCCGAATTCGAGTGCTGACGGTCGGTGTCGCGTTCCATACTCGCCTCCTTCCCTCGGTTTCACTTCTATACGTTCAACGAAGCTGTCTCTAGCCCGACATTCTTCCCTTGCCAACAAGATAGAATGTCGGGCTTCTTTTGATAACAGAAAACATATCGGTTAACAAGCGCAGGGCAGAGAATAACTGTTTTTTTACTTGACCTATTGACCCAGCAAGATACAATTAGGCAACATAGGGAGGATTTATATGAAATGTCTGGTCCGGCGTGCGGTGCTGTATGTTGCTTATAGCGTGATCATGTTGAATGGCTTAGCGGTCTTCTCACATGCTGCTCAGTTGTCTGAGCCAATGCCAATCGTGCAGTACGGCATCGCGTCCTGGTATGGCGAAAAATTTCACGGTCGGAAAACGGCAAACGGTGAGGTATACGACATGTTTCAACTCACCGCGGCCCACAGGTTTGCCCCGCTTGGCATTCACGCCATTGTCACTGATCTGCAAACAAAACGCTCCGTACGGGTACGCATTAATGATCGTGGGCCATTTATCGGCCAGCGCATTCTGGATCTGTCGTACGCTTCAGCGCGACAACTTGGCATGCTGCAACGCGGTTTGACAAAAGTCAAAATCCGCTTTCTGCTCGATACGGCGCCGACGGCGCCGATTTTTATTGTCCAAGTCGGCGCCTATACCAATCTCGCCAACGCAGCCCGAGCCCAGAAAGCCCTATCCGTCCACTATCCTCAGGTCTGGATTGCCGTGCTGCGCCAAGGCTTACGTGTCTTTTACCGTGTTCGCCTCGGCGTCTTCACCGACCGTGAGATGGCTGAAGAGACAGCCCATCACACCCAGGCACTTGGTTATACAACCAGCGTGGTGCCAATTCCCGCCGCCTCGTATATGATTAAACTACCTACCAAATCGCTTTAACCCCGTCACAACGGCACCGTGCCGCAAACTGCTGCCGTATGATGGCCGTGACGGGACCGGGCTCTCCCCCGCCAATGTGTCGGCCATCAATCTGCACCACGGGGACAATTTCAGCCCCAGTGCCAGTTATGAAACACTCGTCAGCCGTATAAAGATCGTAACGGGTCAGGAAGGCTTCCTGCGTTATCAACCCCTGCTCCTGCACGATCTCCAGCACCGTGTCTCGCGTCACACCAGCAAGCGCGCCGCATGCCACTGACGGCGTCAACACCTGCCCTTGCCGCACCATGAAGATATTATCAGCGGTGCATTCCGCCACATAACCTTCAGCATTCAACATCACCCCTTCCATGGCGCCGGCCTGTTGCGCTTCAATCTTGGCCATAATGTTATTCAGATAGTTGAGAGATTTAATACGTGGGTCTAAACCCGAGGACGGCATGCGGCGCGTTGCCACCGTGACCAATGCCAGTCCCTGCACGTAAACCTGTTCAGGATACAACGCGATGGTCTCGGCAATGATAATCACAGAAGGCTGGAGGCAACGTTGCGGGTCCAGACCCAGATCCCCGACGCCGCGCGACACCACCACCCGCAGGTATTGATCAGGCACCCCGCGTCGCTTCACGGCATCAACAATTACTGCCGTCATCTCGGCTTGCGTCATCGGGATGCGCAGCAGAATGCATTGGGCCGAATCATAAAGCCGTTGCACGTGTTGTTGCAGACGAAAAATATTCCCCCCATAAACCCGAATGCCTTCAAAGACGCCATCCCCATACAGGAACCCATGATCAAACACCGACACCTTGGCCTCTTCGGCAGGCACAAAGCGCCCGTTGACATAGACTTGTGACATCACTCGCCTCCCGCTTCAGTCAAACACCCCCACCATGCCCATTTCATTCCCCCTACGGCAATGCCTCTGAAATACGTTCAGCCGTCGCGAGTAAGGCCGACAGCAGCGTGCTATCGTGCGACGCGAGGTTGTGGCTGGCAAACGGATCGTGGCGTTGCGGCTGCGGCATACGGCTACTCGGCAAAGCCAACGCCAATGCCGCACTCACCTCACCCCGCCCATTGCGAATAGGCGCCACCAAACAACAGACATCCGGCGCCCATTCCTCCAGACTAACAGCAAACCCTTGGCGCTTGATCGCCACTAATTCCTGCTTTAAAGCGGCAACATCCGGCGCTCGGCAAGCGCCAGATTCAGCCCCCGGCAACACCTCGCACAATTGATCACGCCTCGCAGCAGGACAAAAGGCCAATAGCAGCTTCCCTAATCCTGTCTGAGAAAGGGGCAACACAGCGCCCAGGGCGGGCGAAATACGCAGCACCTGGCCCCATTCGACCTTATCGACGATCATCACAGTCGCCTGTGATAGAACCCCTAGAAACACGGTTTCCTCAACTTCGTGGGCCAGTGCTTCTAAATGCGGATGCGCCACACGACTGGGTATGAACATTTCAGCCGCCGACAGACCGAGACGCGCCAAAGTAGGGCCCAAGCCATAACGGCTATCCGGGCGTTGTTGGACAAAGCCGTGCGCTTGAAATGTCACCAACAATCGATGTACGGCGCTTTTGGGTAACTCGAGAGCACGGGCAATTTCGGTTACCCGCCGCCCTTCCGAGTAGCCTTCTAGGGCTAATAAAACACGCAACGCCTTAACCAGTGAGGTCGCTTGGGCAGAAGAGGTTTGAGGCATTTTCATTTTGTCTTTGTTCTATTATTTTGAACAGTGTTATTTATTATAGAACAGACATTAAAACAAGGCAATCGGTGTTGTCAACCGTAAAACGCATGGCCACACAGAATCATGCACGATCGGATACGAGGGGGGGCGATTAAAAGGGGTTTGAAGGCGGCGGAGGCGGTAATGCAACACAACGATCAGAAGCCTGAAAACGCACATCTATGCGACAATTGTCGGCGCTTTGGCAAAGCGTTGATCGTTGTGCAGCTGGTCCCAGATCACCACCTGTATACGCTCAATCAGTGGCGTTAAGCTGTGTCGATCACGGGCGGAGATCGCCACGGCGTCGTACAAGCGCAGCAGATTTGCGACCACCTGCGGACTGACCAAGTCTGATTTGTTGAGTACGGTCAGACGAGGGATGTGATCCATATCGAGATCGGTCAGAATTTTTTCTACCGTCTGCATCTGATCGTCCAGGTAGGGGCTACTCATATCAACCACATGCAACAAAAGGTCGGCCTCATGCAATTCATCCAGGGTAGATTGGAAAGCGGCAACGAGGTCTGACGGCAAATCACGGATAAAACCTACCGTATCGGTAATAATCACCTCGAGATCACGAGGAAACCGCAGCCGCCGACTAGCCGGATCAAGCGTTGCAAACAAGCGATCTTCGACCTTTACGCTGCTCTGCGTTAGGGCATTAAGTAGGGTCGATTTACCCGCGTTGGTATAGCCGACAATAGAGAGCACCGGCATCTCGCGGCGTTGCCGCTGCTGGCGTCGCAAATGACGCCGCTGTGCAACCTGCTTCAACTGTTTTTCAAGATGATTAATACGATCCTGCACACGGCGGCGGTCAATTTCCAGCTTGGTCTCACCAGGGCCACGTCCGCCAATCCCACCGGCTAGGCGTGACAAGGCCGTTCCTTTATTGGCCAGATAGGGCATAAGATATTTGAGCTGCGCCAGTTCAACCTGAATTTTACCCTCACGACTGTGGGCGTGCTGCGCAAAAATATCCAAGATGAGCATGGTGCGATCGATGACTTTTAGCTCGGTTCGTTCGGCAATCGAACGACTCTGACTCGGTGTGAGGCCTTGGTCAAAAATAAGCAAGTCCGCCCCCACCTGTAGACCACGCACGGTAACTTCATCGAGTTTACCGCGCCCCAGGAGATAATGCGGATCAATACGGTGTCGATGCTGGATAATCCAGTCCACCGGCGCCACACCAGCCGACTCTGCTAGCTCGGCCAACTCCGCTAGCGATTCTTTGGGCTTCGCCCGACTGCCAGTCGTCACACTGATCAACAGAGCGCGTTCACCCGCCTCACCCACGGCATAGGCACGCTGCGTACGTTCGAACTCGTCCTCTAACGACTGAATAAAACTCAAAAAATTCGTATCCAGTTCGTGTAGGGGAACGTTATCCTGTACATCCCATTGTTTACCTTCAAGATTATCGGGCAATAGGTAGGCAATATGCGTACCACCCGGTAGCCCCTCATCGCCGACAGCAATCGCCACCATGATATCGAAGCGCAAATGTGCTAAGTCGGCCATATCGTCTGGCGTCAGGGGTTCACCCCGCAGATGCGTATGTACATAGCGTAGACCACGTAATCGATTGGAGGCGGCTCGAAAGCGGCCGAGTTCGGGAAGAAAAATGCTTCGATTATCGCCAACCATAACCGACACAATGCCACCTTTACGATCAATCAAGACGCCAATCTGTCGTTTGGTTTCAAGCGACAGTTCACAAAGATAGCGTGCCAATTCAGGCGTGATAATCTGCTGAGCCGGTATCTTACGGCGGTAGACATGCTGCAGCCGCCGTACCTGATCCGCTTTCAGACCCGTTACATTACCATGAACCCGCTTAATACGTAGTTCTCCTCTATTGCTAACCTAGACCCTATCGCTTTCAGACGTATCTACCTACAGGCATTGTAGCACATTTCGCTCAGCGGTCTGAGCCCATCACCGGCGTTGCAAAGCATGCTGAATGGCCTGACTCATGTGTAATGTCGCCGCACGCGCCGCGGCAGGATACGCCTCAGACCCGTACTGCGTCGCATAAGGGTCTGAGCGATAGGCAAAAATGATACTGCGGGACGCATTAACCACCGCCCCCTGCCCCGCAGCGTCAAAACTGCCCACCACATCGTCGGCCGTAGCGCCCTGCGCGCCATAGCCCGGCACGAGAAACAGGGTATGCGGCATCAGTGCCCGTAATCGTCTCGCCTGTTCCGGATAGGTGGCGCCCACCACGGCGCCAACCGATGAATAGCCGCAAGCGCCACGCTGGTCATGCCCCCACGCCTCGACCAAAGCACCGAGATGTTCATACAACGGCCGGCCGTCGATGAGCTGATCTTGCAGTTCTCCGG
>JAPULM010000110.1 GCA_027294925.1 bacterium | reverse complement strand
GTGAACACGGTGGCGAACCAAGGTCCATTGCATTTTGCCACCAGGCAAAATTGGATTATGTCAGTTGTTCCCCTTTCAGGGTACCCATTGCTAGACTGGCGGCGGCTCAAGTTGCTATAAAAGAATACGATTTGTAACCCGTGCCATGCTGCCACTAGATTTGCTGCATATGTTCTTTGATCGAACGCCGCTAATTGCAGATCCTGGTGAGAGGCGATAGTTTAATGGAACAGGCCGCGACTGATGTGTCGTATATGCAGCGTGCCTTGCTGCTTGCTGTAAAGGGCACTGGGCGGGTTAGCCCCAATCCTATGGTTGGCTGTGTAATCGTTAAGGGTGGTCAAGTCGTTGGTGAGGGCTTTCATCAGCGTTTTGGAACCCCGCATGCGGAGATTCATGCGTTGCACGAGGCTAGCACACATGCCGGCGACGCGACTCTGTATGTGAATCTAGAACCCTGTTGTCATACGGGCAAAACACCACCTTGTGTTGATGCTGTCATTGCAGCGGGTATTAAACACGTCGTGGTGTCCATGCGTGACCCTAATCCACTTGTTTCAGGTGCCGGTCTTGAGCGGCTCCAAGAAGCTGGAATCGCGGTTCGTGCGGGTGTCTGTGAGGCAGAGGCAAGATTGCTGAATGAGGCGTTTATCAAACATGTCGTGACTAAGAAGCCATTTGTCACTTTGAAATGCGCCATAAGCTTAGATGGAAAAATCGCCACTAAAACGGGGGCTGCCCGATGGATCACCGGGTCGGGGGCGCGCAACTATGTACATCAATTACGTCACGCTGTAGATGCCATCGTGGTTGGCATTGGTACCGTGTTGCAAGATGATCCGTTACTGACTACCCGATTGCCGGATGGTCAAGGGATCAACCCTTTACGTCTAATTGTCGATAGCACGTTGCGCCTCCCTCTATCGGTCAGGGTTGCTGCAGTATCGCCTGAGTGCCAAACGCTTGTTGCAACTACTGAGCGGGCTTCCGAACCGCATTGCCGCCGCTTACAAAAAAGGGGTGTTGAGATTGTACGTCTACCATCGTATGATGATGGGCGGGTGAATATTGAAGCACTGTGGCATTATCTCGGCGCACGTGGTGTGGCTAGTGTTTTGGTCGAAGGCGGCGCCACCCTTAGCGCTTCTCTAATCGCCCGTCGTTTGGTGGATAAAGTGCAGTTTTTTATTGCGCCAAAAATTATCGGGGGAGATGGCTTGAGTGTCATTGGGCCTTGTGGTGTAGAAGATATGCAGCAAGCCATCCAGTTGCACACGATGACCGGGCAGCGTATTGATGGCGATTATCTCTTACAGGGATATTTGGCGGGAACAAACCGTGCTCAGGGAGTGGACGAAGCCGAGCTATAAGGTACAGATGCCATATGAAGTTTAATACCATCGACGATGCTATCGAAGACATTCAGCAAGGGAAAATGGTCATTTTGGTCGACGATGAAGATCGTGAAAACGAAGGTGATCTCACCATGGCGGCTGATAAGATCACCCCTGAAGCGATCAATTTTATGGCCAAGTATGGTCGTGGACTCATTTGTTTATCGATGACAACTGAGCGTCTGACCGAGCTTCAGATTTCGCAGATGGTAGAAGATATCGATAATAATTCACCCTTTGGCACAGCCTTTACGGTGTCAATCGAAGCCCGTCGTGGGGTAAGCACGGGTATATCAGCCGCAGATCGTGCCATGACGATCTTGACGGCGGTCAATCCAAAGGCCAAGCCGGAGGATCTGGTTAGTCCCGGACACATTTTCCCTTTACGCGCCCGAGGGGGGGGCGTGATGGAACGGGCCGGCCAAACGGAAGGCTCAGTCGACTTGGCGCGTTTAGCGGGTTTGACGCCGGCAGGGGTCATTTGTGAGATTATGAATGATGATGGCACCATGGCCCGAGTTCCACAACTCATGGTCCTTGCGGAAAAGTTCAAGATGAAAATTGTTACGATTAAGGACATGATTCAATATCGACTTCAGCGAGAATCCCTTGTACGAATTGTTGCTGAAACCCACCTGCCGCTGCGGCTGGGCGAATTTCGGGCTCTGGTGTTTGAAAATGAAATCAGTCGAGACGAGCATCTGGTATTGATTAAAGGTGACATTGATCCCGAGCGCCCCGTTTTGGTCAGGGTACATTCATCATGTTTGACCGGAGATGTGTTTGGTTCATTTCGTTGTGATTGTGGTGAGCAGCTTAAGAAAGCGTTACGGCTTATTGCAGAGGAAGGTGCTGGCGTTTTATTGTACCTTAACCAAGAAGGGCGCGGCATCGGCTTGTCCAATAAAATTCGAGCTTATGCGCTGCAGGATGCGGGACGTGACACCGTACAGGCCAATGAGGAACTTGGATTTCAGCCCGATCTGCGGGAGTATGGTATTGGCGCCCAAATTCTGGTTCACTTAGGTGTGAAACAGATGCGACTGATGACGAATAATCCGCGCAAACTTATCGGTCTGGAAGGGTATGGTTTAGAAATTGTTGAACGTGTGCCAATTCAGATTCGGCCTGGCAAACATAATGTCCATTATCTACGGACCAAGCATGAAAAACTGGGTCACTTGTTTGATCTTGACGACCTTGATGAACGACAGAAGCAGGAATGGTGGTAGTGCGTCATGCCTGATAATGGTGCACATTGAGCTACCCATGTAAGGAGAAAGACATGCCGCGCGTAGTGGAAGGGCATTTGTCAGCAGAAGGCCTCGAGTTTACAGTCGTGGTGGGGCGGTTTAACGATTTTATTACCGCTCGTCTGCTGGATGGGGCGCTCGATGCGTTACGGCGCCATGGGGCAAATGATGATCAGGTGACGGTGTACTGGGTGCCAGGTGCATTTGAAATTCCTTTATTGACTAAAAAATTAGTTGACTGTGGAAAGGTTGGCGATGCGGTCATTTGTCTGGGAACCTTGATTCGAGGCGCCACCCCGCATTTTGATTATATCGCAGCAGAAGCAACAAAAGGGATTGCAGCAGCTGCTCTGATGGGTGGTGTTCCCGTCAGCTTTGGCGTGCTCACCACCGAGACCATTGAACAAGCGATCGAGCGAGCTGGTACTAAGTCAGGGAATAAGGGCTGGGAAGCTGCCGTTGCTGCTATTGAAATGGCGAATCTATACAAGCGGCTGGAAAAGTAAGGGTGGGGTAAATGGGTATCCGTCGACAATCTCGCGAAGCTGCACTAAAACTTCTCTATGCGGCTGATATGACACACACCGCGGTAAAAGAGGCGCGTGATGCTTCGTGTAACCTCATCTTTGCACCGCAGGAGGCCTTGGCGTTCACGGAAATGTTGCTGAACACGGTGGCAACCTATAAAAGAGAAATTGATGAGTTGATTCAGACCTGCAGTATGCATTGGTCCATTGAGCGGATTGGGGTGGTGGAACGTAACATTCTTCGTTTTTCCATCTGCGAACTTCTGTATATGTCCGAAATTCCTCCCAAAGTCACGATTAATGAGGCGGTTGAGATTGCAAAGAAATACGGGGCTGAAGACGCTTCTATATTTGTCAATGGTATCCTTGATCGCGTTAAAAGTGATATGTCGTTAAAGGATGATGTCTCAGTCGTCTCTGTTTCTTCATCGCATTAGACCACGCGAAAGGATGCTAGGATGCGTTTCCCTTGGCTCTCCCGCCCTCGTCGTGTTCGCTATAAACCACTTATCGATGTCCCTTTCATTGGCCGAGATGCCATTCTTGCTGACCTACAGCAACATGCTGAGTCTGTTAAAGCTGGACAAACTTGCTTTGTCGCTATTGAAGGCCCTTCCGGCAGCGGAAAATCTTCGCTGCTTTCTGAGTTTGTCTATCTTTTAGGGCGCTCTCCCGATGTTCTACCCGTCCGCGTCGAAACCGGCGTCGGTTTAATGGCAGCGGAATTTTATCTAAACGTTTTTGATTCATTACAAAGTATATGTGAGCGGGTGCTTGATAAGCTATACAATGACACGAAACGATTCCGTAAGCTTATCTCTAAAGGGTGGGACGAACAGGAGTTTAGAGCGTTTTTGATTTCTACTGATTGGTCGCAGTACCAACCCGCCACCGCGCCACCGCGGCCTGTTAGGGGGCGGACACAATCCGATCCTATGCGGCAATTGCTCGGGGTCGTTAGTCAACATCCATGGGCAATTGCTTCTGCTACAGCCTTAGCCTTCCTATCGCGCCCATGGCCAAGGGGCGAAAATCATCAGTTATGGTCGGACCATTGGGCTGCATTGCTTAAGATACTGGCGGCCTCTCCGAAACCATCTGGTGGCATTTTTGCCCTTTTGATCGATCATCTTGACATACCGGCTGATCGTCTCGCTAGTCAACAATGGATCACGCACTGGGAGGCCTTTGTCGCTGCAACGCAGGCAAGTGGTTTGCCAATGCTGGTTATTTGGTCGGGTAGTGATGAGACCTTGCTGTCTTTAAAACATGCCCTGGCTGAGACGGAAACCCTAAAAGTTTGCCAGCTTGGTGAGTTTGAAGATGGCGAGTTACAGGTTTTCCATCAACGCCTACAACGTGCTCTGCCGCGTGCACTGCAAGCGCATTGGCAAACAGAGGCCGACAGTGTCTTAAACAGCTCCCGCTTGCCTGGCGTGATGATTCTCTGCGCCTTGCAGATGGCTGCACGTTCAGATGATCCCACCATAATTGCGCCGTCTTTGCCCATCTCCGAGCGAGCTACCGCTGATGTCTTGGTGCACAATCTCGTGCATCTATTACGACTTGCACAGGCGGACAACGAAGAGCTGTTGACACAGCTCTTAGCGATATTTGCCTTCTGGTCTCCTGCAAAGGGTTTTTCGCTTGATGATGTTTTACCCTATGTCGATTTCGTTGCTACAGGGTTAGACCCTTTTGCGGGGCGCGCAATGATTGAGCGCCTGTTAGGCGCATGTGTACGCTATGGACTACTCAAACATGATACATTTACATCACAGTTTTCAACCGTATCTGCTCAGCTTCAGCAAGCCTTGCAAGAGCTGATCGAAGCGGACCCGGAAAGGCGACAGTTGATCTTATCACGCCGTCGTCTTGCCGCTTTGATCATTCATTGTCTGCAGCGAGGCCAGGAAGGTCTGTTAGAGGCACTTGCTTCACAGGTTGAGGTGGATACTCAAGCTGTTCCTGTAGATTTGGCTGCCTATCTCACAACGCCGTTGTGCCGCATGCTCCTACTGATTGGAAAAGAGGAGAGATACCGCATTGCGCAAGCTCTCCGTAGCTTCCCCTCACCGCTGGCCGTGACCCTTTTAACGACCATGTTGGATGATGACGATGAGCAACTACGGAGCCGGGTGGCGCAATCTTTAGCC
>JAPULM010000011.1 GCA_027294925.1 bacterium | reverse complement strand
AGAGGCGGAAACCGGTTCGGCAATAACGGCCGCAACCGTTGCCGGTCCTTCAAATTGAATCATCTGCTCAATTGCATCCACACAATAGACATCACAGTCGGGATAAACGTGATGATAGTCGCAGCGGTAACAGAATGGCGGCGCAACATGCATGGTGCCTTGCATGAATGGGCTAAAGAAGGGTTCGTTCATTTGCCGGGTACCGCTGACGCTCATGGCGCCGTAAGTTGAGCCGTGGTAAGAGCCGCGGCGCCCGATAATCTTAAAGCGTTTCGGCGCATCGGTCAGATGATGGTATTGCCGCGCGATCTTAATGGCGGATTCCACCGCTTCTGAACCACCACTGCAAAAAAACACGGTTGAGAGATCACCCGGAGTGAGTTCGGCCAGGCGGGTGGCAAGTTGAATAGCCGGCACCGTGGTTGCTTGAGCGGAGCTGGCATAGGCAAGCTTGCTGGCCTGGGCTGCCATGGCCGCTGCGATTTCTTGGCGCCCGTGACCGACGTTTACCAGCCACAATCCTGCCAATCCGTCAAGATATTCGTTGCCGTCGATGTCCTTGACGATACATCCATTTCCTTCAACCAAAATACGCTTGCCGGGCTCCTGCATCAGCGCACGCCACGGTGACGCATGTAGCCAGACGTGTTCATTACCAGCTTGTCGTAAAGCCGTGCTGTCGGAGCCGGTTGGCATATCTGCTATGGGGTTCGATTGGCTTGGCATAGCGGCGGTGCTCCTGCATGGGTCAACAATGACTGCGTGGATGACCAAAAATATAGGTATGACCATAACAGAGTTTGCTCCAAAAATACACCCTAAGCGCCTGCGTAGCGTAATTCAGGAAACTATATCCGACAGGCCTATCGCATACCCTGTGCAAATTCCTTTGACACAGCAGTAGTCATTCGCTATTGTTAGCTGACTGCCGTCCACCGGACAAGCTATTCCCTTCTGAAGCGACTGGTTTTTCCTACGCCTTCCTGAGAGAGCGATCAGTGTTCCCGTTGTCCGTTGGGCATGTCACCCATTTGGCGCAACTTCTGATGTGGGGGTCGGAATTTTGCGGAGAGCCACTCACCCTAGACCAGGTAAAGGTGACGAAGGATGTCGACAAACATCTATGTTGGGAATCTCCCTTTCAACGCCACTGAGGATGAGGTTCGCGACCTCTTTGCCGCTCATGGCGCTGTGACGTCTGTAACGCTCATCGTTGACCGGGAGACGGGTCGGTTGCGGGGTTTTGGGTTTGTTGAGATGGAAGGTGATCAGGAGGCAAACGCGGCAATTGAGGCTCTGAATGGCTCGGAGCTGCAGGGTCGCTCCCTGACCGTCAATGTTGCTCGACCGCGCGAGGAACGGCGTGGCGGTGGTGATCGTGGCGGTGGTCGGGATCGGCGATGGTAATGATATGATAGACATATACGTCAGACACAATGATGTGGATACTGCACTACGCATTCTTAAAAAAAAGGTGCAGAAAGCAGGGCTGCTACGTGAACTCAGGCAACGTCGGCATTACGAGAAACCGTCTGAGCGAAGACGGCGACAGAAACGGGAAGGTATTAAAAACGCCCGCAAACGTCAACTGATGCTGCGTTGATCATCCGAGATCCCGAGTTACCTCTAGTACGGGTCGATAGAATGCGGTTACCCGTCTGAGCACCGTCAGCCTCGTAAGAACCATGTAGGTCTTCGGTACCCGCTTTGCGCTACGTAATACAAGCGTGCACAATAGGGGTCGGGCCATACACCTGTACCCTAACCATCGTTAATATCCCGTCGTTCCTCTTGGCTTCCAAGCGGATTTCGGAACAACTCCTTTTCTTACCAATCTCCGCAAGCCGCCTGCCGAAATACGCAATCTCCAGACGTCGTGCCGATATGCAAGACTTTATGTCTGGTTACTTAAGGGCTTGTTAACCATGATGCATAGGAGCAAGCATGACTGAGCAACGATTGAATCGGACTAGCGCTAATATCACGCAGCCCCGATCGCAAGGGGCGTCGCAGGCAATGCTCTACGCCACCGGTTTAACGGCAGCGGATATGAACAAGGCGCAGGTGGGTATCGCCAGTGTCTGGTACGACGGCAATCCGTGTAACATGCATCTGAACGATCTGGCTGATCATGTCAAGCAGGGTGTCGTCGAGGCGGACATGGTCGGGATGCGCTTTAATACCATTGGCGTCTCGGATGGTATCTCGATGGGCACACGCGGTATGAGCTTTTCGTTGCAATCTCGTGATCTGATTGCTGATTCGATCGAAACGGTGATGGGTGCTCAGTGGTACGACGGGCTGGTCACCATCCCGGGTTGCGATAAAAACATGCCTGGCGTCATTATGGCGATGGGGCGGGTCAATCGTCCTGCTTTGATGGTTTACGGCGGTACGATCCGTCCGGGGCACAGTCGGGGTCAGACACTTGATATTATATCGGCCTTCCAGTCTTATGGTGAATACATCGCGAGCACCATTTCGGATGAGGAACGCCAGGATATCGTGCAGCATGCATGCCCCGGCGCCGGGGCATGTGGTGGTATGTATACGGCCAATACGATGGCCTCGGCAATTGAGGCGATGGGGATGACCTTACCCTGCAGCTCATCAACGCCGGCTACTGATGCGGCTAAACTTGAGGAATGTTACGCGGCGGGTCAGGCCATTCGAGCCTTGTTGACGGCAGATATTAAACCGCGCGACATTATGACCCGGCAGGCGTTTGAAAACGCGATGACGATAGTGATGGTGCTGGGTGGCTCTACCAACGCTGTTTTGCATCTGATTGCCATGGCGCGGTCGGTTGATGTCCCTCTGACGATTGATGATTTTCAGGCAATGAGCGACCGTATCCCGTACTTGGCCGATCTTAAGCCGAGTGGTCAGTTTGTCATGGAAGATTTGCACCAGGTTGGGGGTACGCCTGCGGTGATGAAGTATCTCCTTGAACAGGACCTCTTGCATGCCGATTGCCTCACCGTGACCGGACAAACAATCGCTGAGAATTTGCGTCATCTCCCCGGCCTGCAAGACGGTCAGACGGTGATTCGTCCACTTTCCGCACCAATTAAAGATTCCGGCCATATCTGTATTTTAAAAGGTAATTTAGCACCAGGCGGCGCAGTGGCAAAAATCACCGGTAAGGAAGGTTTGCTGTTCAGTGGGCCGGCGCGTGTTTTTGACGCTGAAGAGGAAATGTTGCAGGCGCTGGAGCGACATGAAATCAAACAAGGCGAGGTGATTATTATCCGCTACGAAGGGCCAAAAGGTGGACCCGGTATGCCGGAAATGTTGACACCGACTTCCGCCATTATGGGTGCCGGTATGGGTAAAGATGTGGCTTTATTGACCGATGGACGGTTCTCAGGTGGTTCGCATGGCTTTATTATCGGCCATATCGTGCCGGAAGCACAGGAAGGCGGTCCGATTGCGTTGTTGCAAAACGGCGATGTCATTACTATTGACGCCAAACAAAACAGTCTCGAGGTGGCGCTCAGCGATGCAGAGCTGAGTCAGCGCCGCGCTGCGTGGCAGATGCCACCCTATAAGGCAACACGCGGTACATTATTTAAGTACATTAAAACCGTTAAGAATGCTTCGGAAGGATGCGTGACGGACGAATAAGATGACGCTGTGTCGGATGGCCTTTCCCGGCTAGGCCACTATCCTGCTTTTGACCTGCTCTTCCCGCCTCCATATGATGCCGTAGTACATGCAATATTTAAGCATTCAAGCTGCCGGCGGACCATTTATAACCTGCTTAATACCCGACGACAGGAGGACGATCCATGCGCTACGTGGTGACGGGAGGGACAGGATTTATTGGCGCCTATGCGGTACGTGACTTGCTCAACGCCGGTCACCAGGTAACGGTGCTCGACTTGATGCCGAATCGCGACTTTCTCGAGCATGTCATAGGTGCGCCACTCGGTGATGCGGGTGAGGTGCTCAGCGCCGATGTAACCGATTTGCCATTGCTACTCCGGTTGATGGGCGAGGCAAAAGCTCAACGCGTGGTGCATTTAGCTGCAACCTTGAGTATGAGTAGTGAGATCAATCCCCTGCGGACGCTTAAGGTGAATTGTGAAGGTACCATCAATGCGTTTGAGGCGTCGCTGGCACTAGGCGTATCCAAAGTGGTGTGGGCGAGTTCGATAGCGGTATTTGGCGCAGCTGAACGTGGCGATCCTTTCATTGAAAACGAGGCCATGCACGCACCTACAGGTCTCTATGGGGCTGTGAAGTCCATGAACGAGCAGCTCGGGGTGCATTATCAACGTCGTCGGGGGTTAGATAATATCGGCTTGCGCTTTACGCATGTCTATGGCTATGGTAAAGCCTTGACGATTCCACGCGGTACGGGGGTGGATTTTATTACTGAGCTACTTGAAAAGCCCGCGGCAGGTGAAGCTGGGGTGGTTTCGAATGGCGATAGTGAACCGGATTGGCTATACGTGGAGGACGTCGCGCGTGCCATTCGTCTTGCCTCGGAAGCACCACCGACACGATCGTCCGGTTTGAACATTTGCGGTGAGACGCGCTGCATGACGGAAGCGGTAGCCTACGTACGCCAGTTGTTACCCGATGCCTCGATTCAGGTTGAGCCCGGCGGCACCCATCGCGGCATTCGTTATGACCGCTCGATGGCCGAAACCGCCATCGGTTATAGCCCTCAATTTACCATGCAAGAGGGCTTTCGTAAGACTATTAATATGGTGCGAGCCCGCAATGGGTTGTCGGAAGTTTAGATCTGCGTATCGTTGCTCGCTTGGAGGGTAGATTACGTTATGAAACCAGCTCCTTTTTCTTATGTGGCGCCTTCCTCTATTAACGAGGTTGTTGCCTTGTTGGATGATTACGGTGACACCGCAAAGCTTCTGGCTGGTGGGCAAAGTTTGCTCCCGATGATGAATTTTCGCCTCGCTCGGCCGGCCTATATTATCGATCTTAATCGCCTCGATGGCCTCGACTATATTATCGAACGTGATGACACGTTGGTTGTCGGCGCGATGACGCGGCATAGTCGTTTGGAACGTTCGGACCTCATTGCACAGCACTATCCCCTCCTACAGGAGGCGGTGACATTTATCGGACATACTGCTATTCGCAATCGTGGAACGATTGGCGGCAGCCTCGCCCATGCCGATCCAGCCGCAGAACTCCCGGCTATTCTGCTTGCCTATGGTGGCAGTGTATGCGTACAAGGGCCGTCGGGTATGCGTGAAGTGGCGGCTGAAGATCTTTTTTTAACCTATTTTACCACGACACTGGCGGCCAATGAGATGCTGACGGAAGTTCGCCTGCCGCGCTGGCCGTCTGCCACCGGATGGTGTTTCCTTGAGGAGAGCCGCCGGCATGGTGATTTCGCCATGGTGGGCGTTGCTGCACTTGTCACACTTGATACGGAAGGCCAGTGTACGCAGGCCGCAGTTACCATTACGGGGGTTGGCGGTGTACCGTATAACGTTAATGAAGTGGCAAGCCTTTTGCCGGGGCATCCGGCAGCGGCGGAGCGCATTGCACAAGTGGCTCAGGCTGCCGCCGATGGCGTCGATCCGGAAGGCGATATTCATGCCTCAGCCGAGTTTCGACGTCATTTGAGTGGGGTGCTGACACAACGGGCCTTGACCCGTGCCGTCGAACGGGCGCGTCAGGCAGCTGCCTGATGATGTCCACACCATTTTTTGTTTTTCCAACACGACCCTTTTTCGTACCAACCCATACAAGAAATCGCTTGGTGATTAATTAGGGTGGGAATAGACGCGTATGATCCCGTGTTTTGTTCTTAGCCTTCTGTTGATTTTAAGTGGCTACTGAACTACTGAAGGGAAGCATACGATGCGTGTCGCCGTCATCGGCCTGATCGTGCTTTTACAGGTGCAGCTAGGGATAGCGGCGCCTGTGCAAACTTTGCTACAAGCCGCTGGCTTTCATCCTATGAAGATAGACCGGCCAGCCCCGGATTTTCAGTTGGTTGATCTTAGCGGCCAGATGCACCGTTCGCAAGAACTCCGTGGTAAGGTGGTATTTTTAAATTTTTGGGCTACCTGGTGTGCACCGTGCCGACTTGAAATGCCCGAGATGGAGCATCTCTTTCAGGCCTTCCGCCAGCGACCTTTCGCCATGCTGGCTGTTGCCATGCAGCAACGGCGCGAACAAGTCGCGCCGTTTTTCAAGGAACTCGGTTTACATTATACGGCTCTACTGGACATAGAAGGTGACGTAAGCAGTCGATTTAATGTCCGAGGGCTACCTACCACAATATTGATCAATTGCTCGGGACATCTAATCGGCAAGGTAACTGGCCCCCGGCCTTGGAATAGCCCAGCGGTGCATCGCCTGATGCTGGCCCTTGTGCAGGATGGGCAGTGTCATTGAGGTGCCTGTAACTGT
>JAPULM010000109.1 GCA_027294925.1 bacterium | reverse complement strand
CCACCGTCACGTTGGCGTTGGAGCAGAAACAGGCGCCGCTTGCCTATACGCCGCCGCATCTGGCGGGAAAAATTCTCACCTCTCGTCCGGTTCTGGAAGGCGAACGTAAACAGGTTACGGTGTTGTTTGCCGACATCAAGGGGTCAACCGAGTTGATCGAAAGTCTTGATCCGGAAGCAGCCCGCGCCTTGCTTGATCCCGCTCTCCACATCATGATGGAGGCGGTGCACCGCTATGAGGGGACGGTCAATCAGGTGCTCGGCGACGGTATTATGGCGCTTCTTGGTGCCCCTCTGGCGCACGAAGACCATGCCGTGCGGGCTTGTTATGCCGCCCTGGCCATGCAGACGGCGATGCGTCCCTACACCGAGAAGGTGCGGCGCAGCCACGGTCTGGAGATGCGCATCCGGGTAGGACTCAATGCCGGCGAGGTGGTGGTACGCACCATCAGCAACGACTTGCATACGGACTATTCCGCGGTGGGTGCCACGACACATCTAGCGGCGCGCATGGAGCAGTTGCCCCCCCCCGGCAGCATCCTGTTGAGTGCCAATACCTTGCGGCTGGTTGAGGGCTTTGTACAGGTGGCGTCCCTGGGACCCGTACCGGTCAAAGGGCTGTCGGCGCCGGTGGAGGTGTATGAACTGGTCGGAGCCAGTGGTGTCCGGCGGCGTTTGCAGGCGTCGGCGGCGCGTGGCCTCACCCGCTTTGTCGGACGCCAGTCTGAACTTGAGGCTCTGTATCAGGCCCAGGCGCAAGCCGGCGCTGGCGCTGGACAGATGGTGGCGGCGGTGGGCGAGGCCGGCGTTGGCAAGTCGCGTCTGTTTTACGAATTTCTCCACTCGCATCGTACACAAGACTGGCTCATTCTGGAGAGTAGCTCGGTTTCCTACGGCAAGGCGACTGCCTATTTACCCCTCATTGACCTGCTCAAAAGCTATTTTAAGATTGATAGCCATGATGATGGGCGTCGTATACGCGAGAAGGTGACGGGCAAGCTGTTGACTTTGGATGAGGCGTTGCGGTCAACCTTGACACCCTTCCTGGTGCTTCTGGATGTACCCGTCGAGGACCCGCAGTGGCAGGCGCTGGATCCGCCGCAGCGTCGCCGGCGTATGCTGGACGCCTGTAAACATCTGCTGTTGCGCGAAAGTCAGGTACAGCCGCTGCTGCTGGTGTTTGAGGATTTGCACTGGATTGATACCGAGACTCAGGCCTTTCTGGATAGCTTGCTCGACAGCCTGCCAACTGTTCCTATCCTCTTGCTGGCCAACTATCGCCCTGAGTATCAGCATCGTTGGGGTAGCAAGACCTTCTACACGCAACTGCGGCTCGACCCGCTGCCGCCCGAAGGCGCCGACACCTTCTTACAGACCCTGCTCGGAGACCACGCCAGTCTCAAACCGCTCAAGCAACTCCTCATCGAGCGTACGCACGGCAATCCCTTCTTCCTGGAGGAGAGCGTGCGCACGTTATTGGAAACCGACGTATTGATGGGTGAGCCAGGCACCTACCGTCTGGTGCAAGACCTACCCACCATTCAGGTACCGGCCACGGTGCAGGCAATTCTGGCGGCGCGCATCGACCGGCTGCCACCGGAGGAGAAACAGCTGCTCCAGACCGCTTCCGTGATTGGCACCGAAGTGCCCTTCACCTTGTTGCAGACCATTGCGGAGCTGCCGGAGACAGCGCTACACCAGGATTTGACACATCTGCAGGCGGCCGAGTTTGTCTACGAGACCAGCCTCTTTCCCGAGCATATCTACACCTTCAAGCATGCTCTGACCCATGAGGTGGCGTACGGAGGGCTGCTTCAGGAGCGGCGGCGAACGCTGCACGCGCGAATTATGAATGCCCTCGAGGGGGTGGTGGGCGAACGGCTGGCCGATCAGGTTGAGCTGCTGGCGCACCATGCGCTGCGAGGTGAGGTGTGGGACAAGGCGCTGACGTATTTCCGCCAGGCTATCGTCTTGGCCGACGAGCTTGGTATGCGGCCGCTATTGGCCCATTGCCATCGCGGTCTCGGCACGCTGTACGGGCAGGTGGGACAGCTGGAGCCAGCGCGCGCCGAACTGTCCACGGCTATCGACCTCTATCGTACTATGCAGATGACCTTCTGGCTGCCGCAAGCGGAAGCGGCGCTGGCACAGGTAAACGGCTCAGAATCCTCGCAGAGGGGCTCGGAATGAAAAGGGATGAGATGATGGTGAGGGGTATGGATATACTCTGGTTAGGGCAAGATGCCTGTCACGATCACGCCGTGGTGGGTGGCAAGGCGGCCAATCTCAGCCGTCTGACTAACGCGTATCGTATTCCCCCGGGCTTCTGCCTGACCACAGCAGCCTTTGATGGCGTATCGGAAGACGGGACACAGGGCGTAGGGGCGCTTGCCGGGCGACCATTTCCCGTCACCCTATACGGCCAACTGAGTGAGGCGTATCAACGGCTTGCCGAGCTGTGTCAGATTTCCGAGCCGAGTGTGGCGGTGCGTTCTTCGGCGGTGGATGAGGATGGCAGCACGGCGTCTTTCGCCGGGCAACACGATACCTACCTCAATGTGGTTGGTGTTGAGGCCGTGGCGGGGGCGATCATGCAGTGCTGGGCGTCTGCCGGCTCGCCGCGTGTGTTGGCGTATCGCCGCCAGCACGGTTTGTCGACTGACCAGGTGCGTATTGCCGTGTTGATCCAGCAACTGGTGCCGGCCGAGGTCTCGGCTGTGGTGTTCGGCGCCAATCCGGTGACCGGCGATCCTAACGATGTGATGATCAACGCCAGTTGGGGATTGGGCGAAAGCGTGGTGAGCGGCACGGTGACGCCGGATAGCTTTGTGTTACGCAAGCAGGACTTGACCGTTACCTCGCGTCATATTGCGCAAAAGCACCGGATGACGGTTGCGACTGCCGAGCAGACAGGAGAGGTTGACGTGCCACGCCGTTTGCAGACGCAGCCGGCGCTCGATGATAGCCAGATTGTTGAGCTGACACGTCTTGCCATCGAATTGGAGCACATTATGGGTTGGCCGGTTGATATCGAGTGTGCTTACCATGCCGGGCAACTCTATCTGCTGCAGTGCCGGCCCGTCACCACGCTTGGTGGCTAATGATCAAATGTCTTTTCACTCCTACGTGCCCATGACCGGAACAGTTGCCTACAGGATTTATTTTAGCACAAATAATGTGCTTGCCATTTTCTGTGCTAGTCGTTAGGATGATGATATGCTGAAGAATATTACGCTTAAAATTGACGACCAAATCCTGACCCGAATTCGTCATCTTGCAGTTGACGAAAACAAGTCCGTTTCCGCCTGGGTCTCAGCGCTGATCGAAAAGACGTTGAACGAGACAGATCAATATGAACAGGCGCGGCGTGAAGCAATTGACGCCCTGAATAAAGGATTTTATCTCGGCGCTCAGCCACTCAGTCGTGAGGCATTGCATGATCGCGGTTGATATCTTTATCGACACGAATATCTTGATTTATGCTCATGATCTCGAGGCTGGCGAAAAACACGACAAGGCGTTGCAGTTGGTGCGTGATTTTTGGCAGCGGCGAGAAATTCCGTCTCTGAGCATCCAGGTTCTACAAGAGATGCACGTCAATCTTGTGCGTAAAGGTGTATCCGTTAACGAGTCTGTGGACACGGTTCGGCGTTACTTTGCTTGGCGTGTCATCAGCAATACGAAAGCGCTTCTGCGCCGTGCTTTCGATGTCCAGCAACGTTGGCAGCTATCGTTTTGGGATGCGGCTGTGGTCGCCGCTGCACAACAGGCCGGCGCGCGTATCATGTGGTCTGAAGATTTCAATGCAGGGGAAGATTACGGTGGCGTAGTAGCTGTCAACCCCCTGCATTGAGCGAAAAAAGCGACTATGTATCTTGTCTCCATTCCTGCCGCTAGAGACGGGGATGGAGACGGCGTTCATACGGGACAAGACATACGGCAGCCATCCGGCGCCACACTCACCGAGGACGAGCTTCATGCCCGGATAACGTTGCAGAGCGCCTGAGAAGATGATGTTGGGAAGGAATTCGGCGCCACAGAAATTCCTTTCAGGGGGCTGTCGTCTTTAGGCGACAGAGGCATGCAAGGTTGTTGCGAAAGCAACCAGTTTCTACTTCATTAACAAACCCATAAATGCTATAATTACAGTAGGTTAACCTATAAATACCGCATCAAATACAGTACCTCTAAAAAGCATCTCTGGCGTATGGCTGGGGCTGTCAACTTGGTGTGGAACTACTGCAACGAAGTGTCTGCGCTGGCCCTTCGCCGCGATAAAAAGTGGTTGTCTGCTTATGACTTGCATCAACTGGTTGCCGGTTCGTCTAAGTCGCTTGTTTTGTCGGCTGATAGCATGCAGTAGGTATGCACGGCATACGTAAGCCGCAGACGCCGGTTCAATAAACGACGCCTTGCTTGGCGCTCGCACCAACGCTCCCTGGGCTGGATCCCGTTCAAAGCGCATTACATCAAACTCACTGGCGACACGCTTACCTACTGTAGGTGCACCTTTCGCCTCTGGCTGTCTCGCCCGATGGGGGGCACGGTCAAAGCTGGCAGTTTCAGCCAAGATGCTCGTGGGCGCTGGTACGTCAGTTTGCAATGCCAGATTGAAGCCGCAAGGATGCCAAATGATGGCGATGAAATTGGCGTTGACCTTGGTCTTAAAGATACGGCTGTATGTTCCGATGGCATCAAATACAGTCGTCAGAACCTGCCCAAAAGGTACGCCGACGACCTCACCATGGCGCAACGTGCAGGGAAGAAAAAACGTGTTAGAGCCATTTACGCGAAGATTGCCAATGCTCGTAAAGATTGGGCGCCTAAAGCAACGACCGATATCGCTCGACGTGCCAGCTATATTGCGGTAGGCAACGTATCGCCGTCGAAGCTGGTTAAAACCCGCATGGCGAAGTCTGTTTATGATGCGGGTTGGCATCAGTTCCGCTCGCTCTTGAAATACAAAGCCGTTATGCTTGGAGCGACTTATGCGAACGTTAACGAATCGTTTTCCAGCGTCACTTGCTCGGTCTGGTGAGCCATGCCTCAGCCGAGTGTGACTACAAGGTTGTCTTGCGCTCTGACTTCAGCGTTGACGAAGCCGCAACGGCAGCGTTACGGCAAGTCTGACAGCGCCACACGCATTGGAGCTACGAAATAACATCACTACTGTCTTGCCCATCCCATTCGTGCAATGAAGGGAATTGTTATGTCACGCGTCGATCCAAACATCCTGGAAATGCCTGAGGACCTTGCGGTCGGGGCCATGCCGTACTATCCACATCTGTTAGCCTGGGTTAAGGCGGAAGTCAATGGTCTCACAGACACGCAACTGGACTTCGATGACACGCACCCGGATCGCGAGTGGATGTGGTGGTCCATTCGGCGCCAGGTCTCACACATGGCCTGGGACGCGCTGATCTTCCCACATCGGCGTTGCGTCAAGCTCCTGTGGCCGGACGACAATGTCCCCGCGCCAATCGTCTGGGAGCACCATCACCTCGGTGCGGCGATGAAATACGACCGCTTGCTTGATGAGGACATCTTCCGGCAAATGCCGGACCTGCTTGACAAGTTCGAGCTCGGGCTCTCATGGCTAGAGCGCGTGGTCACCGAGCAATCGATCGAAACGTTGCGTGGGACGATTGCAAGCGTACGGGGCACGCACTTCTGGCGATATGTCATACAAACCTTGCCCCGCGGCGCGCAACCGGATGC
>JAPULM010000108.1 GCA_027294925.1 bacterium | reverse complement strand
ATCAACGCATCTACGGTCTGGTTCGTCCATTGGCCGATTTGCTTTTTTCGCAGTTCAAGTTTCATTGGGGTGAGCGGATGCCGGACCTGTTGATCCCTGTCCCTTTGCACCGCAGGCGACTACATCAGCGTGAGTTTGACCAGGCCGTCGCCTTGGCCAGGCATGTAAGTCAACAAATTAACATTCCGCTCAGGGAAAATCTTTTGATTCGTCATCGCCATACAGCGTCACAGGTCGGTTTAAGCGCCGTACAACGCCGGCGCAATGTGCGGAGGGCATTTCAACTCAGGGAACCGCAGGCCTGTCAAGGCAGGTCGCTATTGCTAATCGATGATGTTTACACCACTGGGGCTACCATAGGGGAGTGTGCCCGCCTCTTACAACAGGCAGGCGCTGATTGGGTCGGGGTGTACACGCTAGCGCGTGTAGGATGAAGAAGCGTAAGGTGGCATGCTATCGACTATATTTACGCTCGCCTTTGCTCACCCGCAGACGCGCGCGCTGCAACTTTTTCCGCTGCATGGCTTTTAGACGTGCCGTTTTATTGCTTTTTTTACGACGTGCTTTCATCGCTGTCTCTCACCTTAAGGAAATCTATCTATCCACCTATCAAATTGCGCCACACAGCAACAGACAACTTACACCGATGCCGTCTGCGCCGTCTTGGCCATGCGTCGCAAGGCACGTTTATGTGTTTTGATGCCTTGACGCGCCACGGCTGCTGCAGCCAGGTCATGTTCTGCCAATGCTGCATCGCGCTGTGCTTTAAGGGTTCTAATTTCTCGTTTCATGGCCGGTTTATCACCAGTAAATTTTTCTCGGGCGGCCTTAACAGCAGCCCCAAGATCAATACCAAACTTCGCAGCCAGCGCCTCAATTAGTTCTCGTTTCTTCATGCCATGGACGCCGCTAAAACCGCCCATGTTGAGCGCTTCCTCGCGTAATTTGACGACGGTCATTTTTTGCAGATCACGGAGTTCCATACCCCTAGCTCCTTCGATACGGTGCACAATGTTTAAATATGTTTAGTAGGGCGTATTAGAATGCAGAGTTTATCACATTTTATTCAACAAAACCAACGGACATTATCATGATTGCATTCTGGCTACACACACTCAGCATGATTGTCGTACTCGGCGGCTATATGTTCCTCAGTTTCTTCTGCTGGCCTGTTCTGAAGCGCATGGACGACACCCGGACTCAGCTTCGCATATTGGGGCAAACGATGCGACGTTTCTTCCCCACCGTGCTGGTGGGACTCAGCATCCAAATCACCACCGGTGGTTTGTATTTGCTGCCCCCGTTCTACCGGGCATTCGGGGCTGGCGATGAAAGCGCCCTAGCCCATTTCCACCTATTGCTGATCTATAAATTAGCCGCCGTATTTTTCGTCATGCTGCTGGTGCCGATGCAACTCTTTGGCATAGGATTCCGCATCACGCGGATGGATGCCGGCATCCATCCATTCGATGCGCAACTATTCCACCGTCTGGCGCAGCGTATGCAGATCATCTCCTATGTCATTATCGCGCTGCTGACATTTGTGGTCATCGTCTCCTCAAAACTCTAACACGGCGTAGCGCAATTACCCTGCCGGTTTGGCAGGGTAGGGCATGTCGCTTTTTATCATACAAGGTTTGGTATCAAAGACGCTAGCGCACCAAACTGCTGGTCACACAGAAGCTTTTTGGTACGTCGGGGTCCGCCACTCGGGAAAGCGCCCATCAACCCCACGCACCAGGTCCATATAGGCCTTGAGCATACGTTGTGAAATAGGTCCGACTTCACCGTTACCTACCACAAAGCGATCGATCGAAGTGATCGGCGTAATCTCATACCCACTACCACAGAAAAATGCTTCATCGGCCACATACAATTCAGTGCGGTCGATCTCCCGCTCGACCACATCGAGACCGAGGAAATTCGGACCTATCTCCTCGATTAAGGTAGACCGCGTGATACTTTCCAAGACATCGCTGGTAACGGTAGGGGTGATCAATTTGCCCTTACGTACGATAAACAATGAAGCCCCCGTTCCTTCAGCGACTTTGCCTTGATTATTCAGGAAAATCGGGCCGTCGTAGCCATCGGCCTGTGCTTGCAGTAAAGCTAGCCGGGCATTTTGATAGTTGGCGCCACACTTGAGACGAATTGGAATTGCGTTATCCGATGTACGAGTCCACGAGCTAATGCAACAACTAAGACCACGATCCGGGGCAGTCATGCGAGCGCGTCGGCGTGGATTAATATACAAACCCGTCGGTTCTGTTGCGTCCTGTCCACTGCCGCCTACATAAGCGACCATATGCATGTGAATATCTTCATGTACATCGTTACCGACCAACACCTCGCGCACCGCTTCAACCAATTCTGCATCGCTATAAGGGATGGTAAAACGCATCATTTTCATTGATTCGCGTAAACGTGTTAAATGTGCGGCGACACGAAAACAATACAGTTCCTCCCTGTTATCGTCCCAATATGCCCGGAGTCCTTCAAATACATTGGTGGCGTAGAACACAGCAGCGCTACCAACGGGTAATGTGGCCTGTTCACGAGGCACAAGCCCACCATCCATCCACACCTTAGAAAGTTCCTGTATACCACTCATACGCGACTCCTTATCGTTCTATATCGATCATGCCGTCACCCATCAAGCCGCCAAAGATGCTGCAAGAGCTGGGCAACGTCCGGCGCCAAATGACTGGAGATTGGCAAAGCCCGCGCCTCAGACAATGCCTGCATGTCGTTGGTGGCCTTAACGGTCAGATGGACCATCGGCTGATGCTCTGCGTCGAAGACGTCGAAATCTGAATGCCCCGGCGCATAACACGTTTGCAAAAAACCATACTGCTGTTCCAACAGGTACGTTGTGAGTCTGGTAATCATCACAGGCAAACGGACTGGGGAGCAGTGCAGCGTGACGGTCGCAGCAGGTTCCATTGTATGAAGCCTTTATCCTACCTTTTTATTCGATCAATCCAGCCCGTTGCAACTACCAACCTCGTACAACTGGGCAGAGGTCCTCGAGCGCTTCTCAAGGCGGTATCACATTTGAAAACGACATGTCTTAGCCTGCCAAACTGGCAGGCTAATTGCGCTACGCAAGACTAGCCGGATGCGATAAGGTCTGTTACTATGCATGATCGTTTCGTATTGTGCAAGCCGTGCCGAAAGTTCCGGAGGATTCATGTGATGCGTTTGGCCTTTACGTCCGATCTTCACACCGATTCGCACAGCGCTAATCGCTGCGTATGGCAAGAAATGGTGGCCATGTTACACGACATACAGCCGGATATCTTTATTTGTTGCGGCGATATTGCCGCGGATGCGCAGCAACTTGGGATATCGTTGTTCGCCCTCGAATCTCTACCGTGCCCAAAACTGCTCGTACCTGGCAATCATGATATTTGGGTGCGTAATAAGAACTGGCTCAAAAAAGGCGTCACTAGCCGCCACAAGCACGACAATTTACTACCCGCTCTGTGCCACGCAGCGGGCTTCCACCCGCTGTGGATAGAGCCGTTTCTGTTTGGCAATATCGCCTTTTGCGGGAGTATGGGATGGTACGATTATTCCTTGCGAAATCATGCCTTTGATGCACACTTTTCGCTGCAAGACTACCGCCGTAAGGGCTTCCAGTCTTATCAGTGGAACGATAGGCGTTTTGTCCATTGGCATCGACCTGGGGAAAATGGTACGAGCCCAACTCAGATACGTGACGAAGTACTCGCCGCCGACCTGGCAAACAAGCTCACCCAACAATTGCAGTATGCCCAGCAGCACGCTTCGCGCATCATTGCCGTCACCCACATGCTGCCATTTAGAGCCATGATGGTTTATCACCAAGAACCACAGCGGGATTATTTCGGGGCCTTTATGGGAAGTGTGTTATTGGGTGAAGCCATACAATCCTGCCCGCAAGTCGAGTTGGTCCTGTCGGGCCATACGCACCGTAAACAGACTGTGCAGGTTGGACATATCACAGCTCATACTAGCCCCCTAGGCTATGCACGGCAATGGCAGAACCAAACACCACGCGACATCGCGCGTGAACGCCTGAGCATTATCGAAATTGGCTGACAGCTTCCTATTTGTTGGCCGCAGAGCGAGCCCGTTCAACAGAAGGCAGTGGCCACTTTATGAGAGGGCATCGGTAAACTTGGCCTGTACGATTTCGAACAAATGATCACGGGAGTTACAGGAAGGATCATTGAGGACGCAATTAAGCAGCGCCCGCAGAATTTGCCCCATACGTGGCCCCGGCTCGACACCCAGGCGTCGCAGATCCCGACCGTTAACAGCCAAATCTTTAATGTTCAGCGGTACCTGACGCTCAAGTTCGGCCCGCAAACGTTCTCGTAGTGTCAACAGATCGTTAATGGGCTCCGCATGTGCCCTACCCAGATGATCGGCAAGACGCAAATCAAACAACATAAAGGCTGCATCTGGACCAACCTGATGCGCGAAATGGCGTAAGCCGGGGCCGGACGAGAGTGCATCAATCTCGAAGGCACTGTGCGTTACCAGGATGCCTATCAGACTGAGTTGGGCGCCAATCATCGACACTCTCAGCACTTCTAAACGTTGTTGGGCCAGACGCGCCGAGCATGCTGCAATACGCTGTGGTGTTACAGGCGGATGTTGTAGGGCATCCAGCAGGCCACAATCCTGCATCAGGGCAGCCAGCATCATATCAATGTGATCACGGTAGAGTAGAACCGCGTATTGCTTCAAGGCATCAAGCCGTCGAATCGTACGAGCAAAGGTATCGGGCGACACCTCGCCCAGGCGAGCGATTTCAGGCAAAACGTGTGCCAATAAGCCGACTTCTTGCATTAACAAAAAGCCATGTGAAGGCGACCTGGCCATGAAAAGCTTGCGCAATTCTTCCGCAATACGTTCCTGTGCAACAGTGGCGATCGACGCCGCATGCGCGCGCATCGCATCCCGCGTGTCGGCTGCCACGTATAAGTCAAAACGTGTGGCAAGCTGTACACCACGTAGCATGCGTAGGGGATCTTCGGGAAAGGCGGCCGGGCTCACCTGTCGCAATATCCGCTGTGCCAGGTCTTCACGCCCATTAAATGGATCAACGAGATGGTCATCAGCCAGATCGAGGGCCATGGCATTAATGGTAAAATCTCGACGTCCAAGATCAACTTCTACCGGCAACGTGTGATCGAACGCCACCTCAAAGTCCCGATGTCCAATACCAGTCGAAACCTCGGTACGGGGCAGCGCAACGTCAATCGGCGGACCATCCCAACGACGCGGCAGAAACTTGATGACGCCAAAGGCGCGTCCAGCGAGCTGGACACGACCATCGCGACGTAATATATGAATGAGTGTCTGTTGAGGAACGCCCGTCACCAGTATGTCCACATCCTTGCAGGGGCGACCGAGCAACGCGTCACGCACCGTTCCACCAACGGTGTAGATATGAGCGCCACGCTGCAAGAGCGTGCGTATAGATGGTAGAGCGGCAAGATCAGACATAATGGCGGTGTTGAAAGCCGTCAGAACTGAGGGCAGGAACTTACCGCATGCTCCGGCGGCGATAGGTAATGACTTTTTGGTCAGGACTCAGCGTACAGTGTCTGGCAAAGTCCGTCATGGTCTCATGTAGCACATCGCGGTTAGCGTACCAAAAGCGCAACGCCTTGCGTTTGGCGTCCAGCCGATTTTTACCACTAAATTTCAGGACCCTACCGTTCTCATTCAGGCTCATGGCTATGCTCCTTGTCAGCAGTGTCCTGTCGCAAGAGCTTAGCGCCATTAAAAAAACCGAACAACCATTTCCCCTCTGCCTACCCGAGTCATGGCGTCCGGTTCCGATGAACCCTAGATGAGATGGAACGCTACATAAGCGCCACCTCCGCATGCGCCGGGAAGGACAGAGGATGGTTGTGGCATGCCAATGCCGACAGGAACAGTTTGATATGTGCTGTGTCGTTACACCACTTGTGATGGTTCAGTTGCGGTCGTATGCATGATCGACCAGGGTCACTTGGATCCATCATCATCCTCATCTTGAAACAAGCAATAAGAGCGCTGGCGACAAACTCAGCGCAGCGCTCGGATCCGCTAATTGTATCGCGACCTCATCTCGTTTAGCAAGAAAAATTCTCCACCGCCGGTCTATTAGTCAAACCTAAGCCGCGGCTCGCCGCCTATGTTGGAAATGATACAGGCCGGCTACCGGCACGACCGCTAAGGATGCTGCTGCCATCGTCATGAAGACACTCTGCAAGCCATAACTATCAGCTAGCCGCCCATAGACAATCGGCCCAAGCGCTCCGGAACCAAGATAGATGGTAAAATACAACCCATAGCCGCGCGAGCGTTTCGTACTGTCAAACAAATCAGCAACGCCATCGAGTAGAACTGACGACGTCCCATTAAGGAAAAATCCAAGTAATAAAAGCAACGGTAAGAGTAGCCACCCGTTCGTGGGCAGTAATAACAGGACGCAGAGCCCGGTCAAAACTTCCGTCACCACGATCATGCGTGTCGTCCCCAAGCGGTCGGCCAACAGCCCACAGCTCAGTTTACCGGCTGCGCCACCAGCAAAAATGACCGTCAGCAGAAGACTGGCGGAGGCCTCCGTTATCCCCTTTTCCATCAGCAAAAACGGTATAAAAGTGAGCAGCGTATTGCGTACTGACGCATCCAACACGCCAATGCCCAGGAGACTGGCAAAGGTCGCCGGGTGTAGAATACCCCAGCCTTTAGTTGTACGAGGTGCTGCGGCTTCTTGCCGCGTCGCCTGCGACCGATAGTCACGCCGCCGCTGGGTATACCAAAATCCCAGTGAAAACAGGAGCGAAACTGCGCCGAGTGCAAACAGACTATGCCGCCAGCCATACCACTTAAGACTAAAGGCAAACACCGCCGGAACGATAAATTTGCCCAGATCACCGGCAAAGTTCAACACGCCCAGCGCACTGCCGCGTTGACGTCCGTCATATTCCCGCGAGATATACGATGACGCTACCGGATGCTGCACACTGCCCCCGCTTCCGGCACAGAGGATAAGCAGAAGCACCTGCACAAATGACGTCGCCAGCCCGATAGTCATCAGCCCCGCCGCCACCCAGGCCATACCGAGAGCGAGGAAGGTGATCTCACCAAAGCGCTCGGCCAAAACCACCATGGGTAACTGAAAGGCGGTTGACGAGCCGGATAACGCCGTCTTCAACATACCCACCTGAGCATAGCTCATGCCAAATTCCTTGGCCATCAGCGGCAAAACCGGGTAGAGCGCCACGAAACAACCGTCATTGACCAAATGCATCAGGGCATTAGCCAGTAAAGGACCGTGTTGTCGTCGCAGACGAGACCCGCGTGCTGCAAGCCGGCTGAGTCTGCCAGCTTTGGCTGTCTCTTGCACCAGAAGCCCTCCATTCTCAGCGAAACATGACATATCGCCGTTGCATGTCAATTAGAGCACGAATGGCAGGATCGGACAAGCAGAATACCCTATCCTGCTAAAGCGAGGTGTGAGATAATTAAGTTTGTTAATCGGACCAGGAGATACACCATGCCAAGGGACGCTAGAGACCCAACTGCATCGTTACATCAGATGTATACCCATTCCCTCTCTAACCCTCAGATCGCAGAAAACGCGGCCGTTTTTCAAGCTACCGTGGCGGAAAAATTGGTGCGCTGCTTGTGGTTCGATCCCCGCTTGCGTCCGCCGGAATTACGCACCCAGACGGGTCAGGCCGTTATTGTGCATCATCCAGGACGTTGGAATATGTTAGCCGGCCCCGACTTCCAGCAGGCCGTCATCGAGTTTGGCAATGGCGAACGACGACGTGGCGACGTCGAAATTCACCGCTACGCATCCGGTTGGACTGCCCATCGCCATCACCTCGACCCACGTTACAACCAGGTTATTCTGCACGTCTTGCTGTGGAATGACCGGCAGACGACGGAAATTATCCGCGCCGATGGTCAAGCCGTCCCGCAGGTTGTTTTGGCAGACTGGCTTCCACATCCGTTAACCACCTACCAAGCCGATATCGTTCTGGAAGATTATCCCTACAAGCACGCTCCCTCACCAGGCCGTTGTTATGACGCCTTACGACAGTACGAGCCGGAAGCTGTACGGCAATTCCTGAATCGAGCTGGTGATGTGCGTCTGCAAGGGCGTATGCAACGTTGGAACGAACGCGCAGCCGAAGTGGGCCTGGGCCAAACGATGTATGAAGCGATCATGCGCGCGCTCGGTTCGACAGGACATCGCCAGCATTTCCAACAGCTCGCCAGCCGGGTAACCTGGCAGGCTTTACAAAGTTGCTTAAAAAGCACCCCACCTGACGAGCGAGCAGCGGCTGCCGAAGCGCTTCTGTTGGGACTTGCTGGTATCCTTGATCAGGTCGGCGCTGCAGTCGTCACCATTGATGCGGAAACCCTCTACTATGTGGACCGCTTACAGGCGTTGTGGACAAGCTTCCCCGATGATATTCGGCTGCGGGCCTGGCGCGACCTATCATGGCGCCAACCTCATGTGCGACCGACCAACACGCCAGAGCGCCGCTTGGCCGCTATGGCGCAGCTTTTAGCACAGCATGCCGACAGCGATCTCCTGCATGCGACTTTAGCCCACTGCCGTGCGGTTATAGGTCAGACAGACCTTGCCAAAGCCCGCGCCTGGTGCAAATCATTAACGGCGTTATTCGAGCTACCACTTACGTCGTACTGGTCACGCCGCTCCCGATTCGGTAGTCATGCGGGGAAATCGCAACGTCTCGTCGGCCTGCAACGGGCGCGGACAGTCGTGGTGGACGCCGTATTACCTGTCCTTCTCCTATATGCTCAAAAACACAACGATACATCTCTCCGGCACCTCCTGCTGAACGGCTATCATGCCGCTCCTCGCCTGCCGGATAATGTCTTGTTACGTTATATGGCACGACGTCTGCTCGGTCACGACCCTACACTGCTGTCGCTGATCACGGGTGCCCGTCAACAACAAGGCGTCCTGCAGATTTTCTACGATCACTGTGATAACGATGAAGGAGACTGTCAGGGATGCGACTTCCCACTTTTTGCATAGCGCTGACGTCTTTACTGGACTTTGGACATTTGAATAAATTTTAATAAAAACAGGAAGAGCGTTAGCCCGATTAATTCATAAACCGTTTTCGCGAAGGTAATCAACCCCACAAACGAGGCTGCATGCCTGCCATCAGGCCCAGGGTGGACGTTTTGTCTCATTCGACCCACCTTGTGCGACTCAATTGGATGTTTTGAAGGC
>JAPULM010000107.1 GCA_027294925.1 bacterium | reverse complement strand
CGCATCCTCGTTCTATCTCAGTCAGCTATCTGAGGCCCGTACCCATTTCGAGCAAGGCAACCTTCTCTACGATCCCCAGCAGCACCATGCCCTGGCGTTTCGCTACGGACATTTCGACCCTGGGGTCGTCTTCCTGCTGTATGGTGGCTGGACCCTGTGGGTGCTGGGCTATCCGGACCAGGCCCTGGCGTGGGGCAATGACGGGTTAAGCCTGGCCCATAACTTGGGGCACCCCTACACGCTGGCGCGAGGTCTATACTGGAACACAGTCCTGCATCAATTCCGCCGGGAGTGGCAAATCGTCCAACAGCGGGCCGAAGCGGCGATCCTGGTGGCAGCCGAACATCAGATTGCACTGGTGTCGGCTCTCGGACCTATCATGCGAGGCTGGGCGTTGGCGATGCAGGGGCAGGGTGCAGAGGAGCTGCTACAGATACGCCAGGGTATTGACGACTACCGGGCTACCGGAGCAGAGTTTCAACGCCCCCAATTTCTGGCCATGCTGGCCGAGGTATATGCGACTGTGGGACGGCCAGAGGAAGCGCTGCCTCTAATCACCGAGGCACTATCCCTGGTGGAGAAAATGGGCGAGCATTACTACGAAGCGGAGCTGCTCCGCCTCAAAGGACTTCTCCTGCTCGCACAGTCTCCAGACAACCACCCTGAAGCCGAAACCTGCTACCAAAACGCCCTCGACATCGCCCGTCAACAACAAGCTAAATCCTGGGAACTCCGTACCGCCACCAGCCTGGCTCGTCTGTGGCAGCAACAGGACAAGCGCCAGGACGCCTACGACCTGCTAGCGCCTGTGTACGAGTGGTTCACGGAGGGATTTGACACGGCGGATTTGCAGGAGGCGAAGGCACTGCTGCAAGAACTCGAAGGGTGAGCCGGAGGTGGCCTGACTATCGGTCTGTTACAGACCCATTTGATAAGCCGAGAGATTGATGATCATTGACCTTCACACCCATTATGTACCGGAAGAGCTTGCCGCCGCACTTCGTAACCGGCAAGTTCCACCCTTTATCGAAGCGTCCCACCTCCATTGAAAAGAAGGAGATCGCCACCATGGGCGAAATTTTGGGTATCGGTATCACGCACTATCCGCCGCTGCTTTCCAGGCCAGAGACCTATGCCAATTTGATGCGCATCGTTCTCAACAGTCCGATGGTTCCAGCCCAGATGCGGCAACCTGCAAACTGGCCTGAGCCCATGCAAGATGAATACGCCAATGAAGCGGTGCTGGCCGTGCAACATCAAGAACGCATGGTCGAAGCCTTCCGCCAGGTACGCCGCGCCATCGACGACTTTGGTCCGGACGCCGTGATCATCTTTGGCGATGACCAGTACGAGAATTTCAAGGAAGATTGTATCCCGCCCTTTTGCGTGTTCATGCACGACCGGATGGAGAGCCGGCCCTTTGCGCACGGCCTCCTGGGTTTTGGCGGCGAGAACAACGTCTGGGGCGAGCCGGCCGACGCGACCTTTGTGCACCGGGGGAATAAACAGCTCGCCAAGCACATCGCCACCGAGTTGATGGAGCGGGATTTTCCTATTAGTTATGCATTCACCAATAGTCACCATGCCGCGCAACATGGTCCGACCGAGCTAACCCATGCGTTTCTCAACGCTCTGCTGTTCCTGGACTGGGATCGTAAGGGCTTCGAATACCCTGTGGTGCCTATCCAGGTGAACGCCTACGGCAAAGATGTGGTGCCGAATCGCGGTGTCATCGGCCATCTCTATCCAAAGACCAAGAGTGAGCCTTTCGGCGATGAGCTGGGCCCACCTGCCCCGAGCGCCGCCTCCTGCGCCCGGCTCGGCAGGTTGCTGCGGGACATTTTGGAAGCACGCTCCGGCAGGTATGTGCTGATGGCTTCATCGGGTTGGTCACACGCCTTTCTTGTCGCCAAGCATCACTGGCTCTACCCCGACATCGCCGCCGATCGGGAGCATTTGGAGGATTTGCGCCTTGGGCAACACCCGCGCTGGGCACATCTGAGCAATGCGCAAATCGATGCTGCCGGAGACCATGAATTCCGCAATTGGATCTGCCTGGCAGGGGCCATGCAGGGGTACCAGGCCGAGATCGTGGACTATCTGGAGACTTATATCTTCAACTCGAACAAGTGTTTTGCCATCCTACGCGACGACAATAGGGCTAACCGGAAGCCGGAAGCGATGGTTGGCCATCAGGACCTGAGCCGGTGAAGCATAATCCTTGGGAAGAGGGCGGGCATTAACGTTCCAAGTGGAGACGCGGTGATGGACTTCTATGCGGTACTGGATCAGATCATCGACCTTTTTCGTAACCGTGGTCGTGTGACGTATCGGAGGTGATCATGAGGATCAGAACAATCGGTCTCATTGTTACCCTTGCCTTCAGACTACTCGCAGCGTCGCTGCTTGGACTGCTGGCGCTGGTGTATGAGTGGTTCACCGAGGGTTTTGACACGGCGGACTTGAAAGAGGCGAAGGACCTGCTACAAGAACTCGAAGGGTGAACTAGAGCCGGCCTTGCGATTGTGGACGTTTGTCCAGCAAAGGATGCGTGATGATGCCGTATGTGAGCGCCGTTACGGTTGCAGTTCGGGACATGCCCGAAGCGGTGTCCTTTTATGTGATCCTTGGATTCGACGTCGTCTACGGTGGACCTGAGGCCACCTTCAGCTCTCTCCGACTTGGTGACATCTATGTCAACCTGATGCTGAAACCGGACTACACACCGGTCTGGTGGGGACGGGTTATTTTCCATGTTGAGGATGTGGATGCGCTCTATGCAGCAATCACGGCCCAAGGGCTAACGCCGCACAACCCACCACGCGATGCCGCATGGGGTGAACGATTTTTTCATATTACCGACCCGAACGGACATGAACTGAGCTTTGCCAAGCGTCTAGCCATCTGACACTCGATGTAACTCCCCTTGTTTCCTGGCTGCCGGGTCGCTACAATGCTGCCAGGATGACCCACCGCCATGGCTTCAACACAGGGGCAGGGTGAGGCGGGCATTGCCGAAATGAGGCAGGGTCTCGCCGACGAGTTGGCTACGGGTGTCAAGGTGATGCAGCCCTACTTCCTGGGCCTGCTGGCTGGCGTATGGGGAAGGCGGAGACCCCGAAGAGGGGTTATCACTGCTGGCCGAGGCGCTGGCTGTGATGGAGGATACGGAGGTGCGTTTCTACGGGGCCGAGTTGCATCGTCTCAAGGGGGCATTGCTTCTGAAGCTGGCGGCGCCGGATGTGTCCCAGGCCGAAGCCTGTTTTCAGCAATCTCTCACCCTCGCCTGCCACCAACAAGCCAAATTCTGGGAACTGCGCGCCGCCACCAGCCTGGCCCGTCTGCGGCAAAATCAGGACAAGCGCCAGGACGCCTACGACCTGCTGGCGCCGGTGTATGGCTGGTTCACGGAAGGGTTTGGAACGGCGGATTTGCAGGAGGCAAAAGCGTTGATTGATGAGCTTGCGCCAGAGGGGTGAGACTTTTTCAACTTCGAGCCCCCTAGCTAAGGCCATATAGCGAGTCGTTGACAGGCTACGCTCGGTGGTACTCATGTTGGTCAGGAAACACTGGCTATGATCAAACCCAAACTTTGATAGCCGAGGAGGTGAATAATGGCATGGATCGAAAGCGTTCAGCCTGAAAAAGCCACGGGCGAGTTGGCTGAGATCTATAATAAACTTCAGAGAAACGGAGGACCAATAGGGAATGTCGTTCAAGCTTACAGTGTAAAGCCGGCGCTCCTGCGTGCGGCTCGCAATTTTTCGCACGCGGTCACGTTTGGAGGCTCAAGTCTAGGGCGGCGAAAGGAGGAACTCATCGCCACCGTCGTCGCTGCGCAACTACGCTGCACCTATTGAACCGTCTCCCACGGAGAGTTTCTCCGTAAAGACGGTGGGGCCGAATTGGACGAAGTGCTTGCCTTAGCCAAAGATTGGCGCCAAGTCATCAAGGATGTTCAGGAATACGCCATGCTCGAATTCAGCGAAAAGGTTGCTGGGGATGCCTGGGAAATGACAGAAGACGACATTCAGCAGCTGCGAAAGGTTGGCTTCTCTGACATTGAGATTTTGGAGATTGTCGCAGCTGCTTGTTATCGCGTGTACATTTCGAAATTCGCCGATGCTCTCGGTGTAACGCTAGACCATCATTATTTCCAAAACAGTCCTGAGCTCGTCGCAGCGTTGAGTCTAGGGCGTCCCGCCCACACAATTAAAGAAAGCGGCGGGATTTGATACGGCGGACTTGCAGGTGGCAAAGGGGTTGCTCCAAGAACTTACGTAACGATGGGTGAGACGTTTGACAGCTACGTGCCCGCTAGGCCAACACAGTCAAATGCGAAGCACAAATAAGGAGGGTTCCTAATGCCCAGTGGTACAATTCCTCTCGCCAAAGAAATCGACCGGGTGCCGTCCTCCACCGTTCCCCTGGATCACGCGCAGGAGCAGCGCTTTCAGCGCTTGATGGACCCACTCGTCATGGTTGATGTGCATGTGCATCCCATGGTATTGCCGGAAGATATGGAGCAGCTCACCGCCTATCTGCGTGCCAACGACTACCGCTGGGGCTACCAGGCAGTTAAGCACGGTGGGTGGACCTCTGTCGCCACCGCCAATTTCTACCGGGGTCTGGTCAACACGCCAGACCTATCCATGGTGGAATTTGAAGACGTGCTACAAGAAGTGGGGCTGATGCTCTCGGACCTGAGGCAGCAGGCCGACGTGGTTCAGGTCGCCACCGCCGACGACATCGAGGCGGCCAAACAGCAGGGCGTGGTCGGCTTCCTCCCCACTCTGGAGCACTTGGCCATAGGCAAGGAGCTGAACCGCTTAGACACCCTCTACCAGATGGGCATCCGGCTGGCCGGGCTTACCTACACTCGTAAGAACTACATCGGCGATGGCCAGTATGAGCGCAATGACGGCGGTCTCAGCGACTTCGGCATCGCGGTGGTACGGCGCATGAATGACCTGGGCATGGTCATCGACCTGTCCCATGCGTCCTTTCAAACGGCCATGGACGCAATTCATTTTTCCGACACGCCGGTCGTCTTTAGCCATAACGCGGCCCACACCTTGCGTCCTGTGCCTCGCTGCCGCAACGACGAGGAACTGCTGGCCTGCACTCAGAAGGGTGGCCTCATCGCCATTACTGCCGTGCCCAACTCGCTCAGTGACGACCCAGAGCAAGATATCAACTGCGTTCTGGATCACTACGACTATATGGTAAAGCTGGTGGGAATCGACCAGGTAGGCATCGGCACTGATACCAGCGTGGGCAATCACGTCGACTTTCACCGGGTCGTCCTTGGCCGTAAGCCGGAACAGCTTCCTGCTCCATACCTCAATGGATTGGAGTCGCCCGCCGACGGCAAGAACATCGTACGTGGTTTTATCCAACGGGGCTACTCAGACACGGACATCCAGAAAATTGCAGGCGGCAACGCCCTCGCTTTCTTCCGGAGGGTAATGTGCTAGTCTCAGTAGTTGGGACCCCTGGCTGCGTGGGGGGAGTTTCTGAGAGGCTGGGCGCTCGCCGAGCAGGGGCAGGAAACAGAAGGCATCGCGCAGATACACCAGGACCTGGCTGATTTGCGGGCTACGGGTGGTTTGCCGAGGGATTTGGCACGGCGGACCTTAAAGACGCTAAGGCGTTACTGGGTGAGCTGGAGGGGAGTCGATAATGGGCTTGTACGACGTCCTCGACCAGATTATCGGAGTGTCGCTCTTTAGTCTGCCAAACGACGTTTGAATTGAAACGAGGAGTCGAACCATGCAACGCATCAAGGAACTGACGGAATCGGACCTTACGCCAGAGCAGAAAACCGTCTGGGAGCGGATCAAGAGCGGACCACGCGGCGCCGTCGCGCTGACGCACAATACTTGGCTGCGCAACCCCGTTCTGTCGGAACATATTCAGCAACTCGGCGCCTATCTCCGCTACGAAGTGCTGTCCGACAAACAACGGGAACTGGCTATATTGGTCACGGGCCGCTGTTGGAATTGTGAGTTAGAGTGGATCCTGCACGAACGCCAGGCTCGCGAAGCTGGACATAGCGACGCCGACCTCGTGGTCCTCGCGGCAGGCGGTAAGCCGGATTTCAATGAAGCCGACCTGTCGGCCATTTACGACTAGGTGGTCGAACTCTACGAAACCAAAGAGATAAGCGACTCTACCTATGAGCGGGTCGTAGGGACTCTCGGTGAGAAGGGTGTCGTCGAATTGGTCGCGCTGGTAGGCTTCTACGATATGACGGCGACGTTGATCAAGACCTTCCGCTTCGATAAGCCGGAGGGTGTGGGGCCAATTTTCACGGGTTAGAAAAGATTGAAAGATTGGGGCTGGTTGGAATCGCCTGCGGCGATCCTACAACAGCGTGAATCGGCTCTAACGCGACAAACTTCATGGCATCATTGCAGCGACATGCAGACACCAGTGGCCGAAATTAAGCCAGACACGTGCCGAACGCGCTGAGATTGCAAGAAAACAGTGCGGTAAAACCGTATAATGACTCAGTGTGTCTCTTGACAAATGGAGACTTCATAAGTGTTCTGCTAAGATAGGCCCCAAAGGGATGAACACTGGGCAGCGGTCAGACCTGCGGGGGAACAGCCTGTGACATTCAATGAGATCCTTAGCCAAACGATCGTAATGCTTCAGCAACACGGTCGGGTCCCATATCGTGCACTGAAGCGCCAGTTTGACCTTGATGACGACTACCTCGATGACCTAAAAGCGGAACTTATCGAGATCCAGCAATGCGCTCATGACCAAGATGGCAGAATGTTGGTATGGGTTGGTGACACAAGTACAACACCTGAGGCAATCCCGTCTCCGGCAGCGGCTCCAGCCTCTCCTCCAGTCAATGCTCAGCACCGCGACCCTGCGTCCTACACCCCACAACACCTGGCCGAGAAAATTCTCACCTCGCGCAGTGCCCTGGAAGGCGAACGCAAGCAAGTGACGGTAATGTTCGCCGACATCAAAGACTCGACTGAGTTGATCCGCGACCTCGACCCGGAAGATGCCCAACAGCTCCTCGATCCCGCCATTCACATCATGATGGACGCTGTGCACCGCTTTGAAGGTACGGTCAATCAGGTCCTGGGTGATGGCATCATGGCCATCTTCGGAGCCCCTGTGGCGCACGAAGACCATGCTGCCAGAGCCTGTTATGCTGCCCTGGCCATGCAAGCGGCAATGCAACCGTATGCCGATGAGGTGCGTCGTGCCCACGGCATTACCATGCGGATTCGCGTCGGGCTCAACTCTGGTGAGGTCGTGGTTCGTACCATTGGCAACGACCTTCACATGGACTACTCGGCGGTTGGGCAAACGACAAACCTGGCCTCCCGCATGGAGCAACTGGCAGCACCGGGTAGTATTACCCTGAGCGCCACCACGCTCCGGCTGGTCGAAGGGATGGTGCGGGTCAATGATCTCGGCCCCATCCCGGTGAAGGGCATCTCAGAGCCAGTGGATGTCTATGAACTCACTGGTGCCAGTACAATCCGCAGGCCTTTACAGGCAGCTGTGGCACGTGGACTTACCAAGTTTGTCGGGCGAGACACGGAAATCGAGGCATTGCGCCAAACTTTAGAACAGGCAGAAGCTGGACATGGTCAAGTCGTGGCAGCGGTAGGCGAGGCTGGTGTTGGGAAAAGCCGGCTGGTCTATGAGTTCATCCATTCCCACCGCACCCAGGGATGGTTGGTGTTAGAGAGTGCCTCCGTGTCTTATGGCAAAGCAACGCTGACAAAGGTGGAGGGTAAGGCATGACATTTGACGAAATCTTGGAGCAAGCCGTTGCCACGCAAACCGTGGTGAGACATATCTGCCGCTTGTCAGTCGTCGTTATGCTAAGCATGTATATCGAGCCATTGTCGATCTCGTATGGACAGGATAACAAGCCGCAGCAGACGATCGGTCAGGCG
>JAPULM010000106.1 GCA_027294925.1 bacterium | reverse complement strand
CATGATCTGGCGCAGGCACTCGACATGCCACTCATTAGCCTGCCACTCGCTAATCACGACGACAACCAGCACGCTCCCAATGAGAACTTACGCCTCGGCCATTTTGTCAGGGGCGTGAGTACCACACTGATGGTCTTGCATGGTCTGGCCCAGCGGTAGGCACAGAGCCCGCCAGAGGCATTGGCCTAACACCTGGCCGCTGCTTCCCCATGGCGTCCCGGCCCATAAAACTGCCCGGGTGCGCCGCATGGGGGCAGAAAAGTGACTCAACCAGGGCAGAATGGCTCGTCTCAGAAGTAAATATCTTGACAAACTGGTGCGGTATCGAGTAGCGTAGAATACAGCTCTATGACAATCGCAACGGGAAACTCATGCAAGACCCCACCTGCCCGGAGGTAGATCCTTCTCTGACTTGCCGCAGAGAGGAGATATCTCAATGAATCGTCCGTTTATTCACGGGATTAATTTTGAGGAGCGCCTGCGTACCAAACTTGAATCGCTGGGGTGTCGTATCTACTACGATCAGACCTACGATCATCTGTATAAACTCGATTTTATCGTCAATGGATTCAGGGATGTCGCGAGGCTTCCTCAGCATATTGGCATTCAGGTGACCGCAAAAAAAGAGGATGTCGCGAAACAGCGCGAGTTTTTGCAGACGCAAAAGCGGAGCTTTGTCGTACCGAAAGCGGTGTATCTCGAAGCCGATCCCGAAGCCGATATGGAGCAGGGTGCTGCAACCCTGGTGTACGCTGCTCTCCTGTCGTTGGTGTTCAATCGAACGTACAGGAATCGGAGAGTCATTGGTTTACGTCTGACGCGGGGTTTTTCTTTTGAGTTCTTTGATCTCGAAGAAAATATTCGGCGTCTACAAGGCTTTGAAAGAGAAGACCGGTTCGCCTCTCCCATGAGCGAAGAAATCCTGGTTGGAAGGATTATCAACTTTCACAAAGAAAAAGGATACGGTTTTATCGAATGTGTCAGTCGTCCCAATAATGTCTTTTTCCATATCAGGAATGGCGTTGATGAAGCCGTTGTGGCTAAGATCGAAGCTACCGGAGAAGGCTTGCTGGGATGGCAGCAGCTTACTATCCCTGTCACATTTCGCGAGAAGTTTGCGAGGAGATCGAAGGAAGATAAACCTGCTGCCTTCGATATCAAATTACATTTTGTCCATGAGACTGCAGAAGCGGCGGAAGTATTATTTAGTTAGCAAGGTATTATCTCCGGCTTGGGTCATTCTGCCTGTTGTTTCCCTCGTTGCGTAGACTTGTTCTCTCGGGCTGTGCATTTGTCTCGGCACTCTGTGTCCCTGTCGCTGGCGTAAAGAGGCAGGGACACAGAGTGCGTGCCGCTGGATGCCATACTCACCAGGGTCAACTGCATTACTTGTCCTCCTTCTAATTCATGGCTAGTTCATAGCTGGTTCATGGCCGGTTCGTGGGTATTGACCTCACGACGTCACGGGCCATTGATTATCTTGCGCTCGTCTGGGCCGTGTAATCGTCACGCGCCTGGTTAATAGCGCGGGTTCGACCCGATACAAGCGTTTCCTTGCGGTCTGCGGCCCAGCGATTGGACGCCGACGGCGCGCTGAGGGAATCTTGAAATCGCGGCATGACATAGCGGGCAAAGAGCTCGTAGCTATGGAGCATTTGCTCACGCCTGGCCCAGTCGATCGTCTGCACCATAAAACCGCCGTAGCCCCCGCTTTGCTCGTCGAGTCGCTTGATGCCTTCGACGCAGTCGTCCGGTGTGCCCACGATCCAATACCCGGCATCGGCCATAAAATCGACTACTTTGTCTAGCGGCCCATCAAAGATGGGGACACGGCCGTTGGTCCCCTCAGAATACTCCCGCAAGTAGCGCCCGGCTCCCATACGGGCTTGCTCGCGGGCTTCTTGGCGCGTTTCCGCCAGATGCACCGGCACCACGAGACGCCAGTCATCCCGGTTGACGACTTGACCGTGGGCCTCGGCCGATTCCTCCGCCACTTCCCACAACTTGCGTAGCTCGGAGACATTGCCGGGTGAGGGATCACGGGGCACGGTAATCGTCAACACCGACGCCCCGTACTTCCCGGCCAAAGCCACCCCCGCCGGCGATTGCACCGAGGCCACGGATACTGGCATGTGCGGTTTCTGATACGGCCTCAGCTGCAACAATGCTTCCTTGAGCTCGAACCAGTCGCTCTTGTAGGTGATTGGCTCTCTTTCGGTGAACAGCCGCAAAATGATCCCGAGGGCTTCATCCATGCGTGGGCGTTGCACGGCGTGGTCGATGCCCATCATATAGGCATCGCTCGGCAGGGCGCCGGGGCCAACTCCGAACAGAACCCGGCCGTGGGTCATATGATCGAGTTGCACCATCCAATTGGCTACCATAAAGGGGTGATGATAGGGCAGGCTGACCACCCCGGTGCCCAATTTGATATACCGCGTCCGCTCGGCCGCAGCAGCGATAAAAATCTCCGGTGAGGAGATGATTTCCCAGCCGGCGCTGTGGTGTTCCCCGATCCAGGCCTCGTCAAATCCAAGGTAGTCAAGCCACTGCACCAGCTCCAGATCGCGATCTATTGCGAGCGTTGGATTTTCCCCTACACGGTGGAAGGGGCCCATGAAAATACCGAATGACATACGTTCTGGAAGACTCATAGTCGGCTCTCTCGATTCGTAGGATTGTGGTGTTCGGCCCGTAACGATGCTTCACGTGGCGGAGTGTATGTGGCTATTATAACAGCTCACATTGCCGGCACAACCGACGAACGGTCTCATACCGATGTCATCTGTGCTGCTGAGCTACTACACGTGTGTCTCGCTGACGATGAATTTCTCTGCGGTACCGGCAAGTGGTGGCGGTACGCCGAGACATTATTGATGTGGGCGAATCCGGATCAACCGCCTGGTGCATCACCAGGTGGCGCAATGACATCAAGCAAGGAGAAAATCAATGCAGATCGGCTGTCACTTGCCAACGCAGGGACCCGTGGCCACGCGTGA
>JAPULM010000105.1 GCA_027294925.1 bacterium | reverse complement strand
AATATGCACCAACGTCGATATCCGTATCAGCTCTAACAAGTCGTCGGTGACGGTGAGCGTGAGGCTAAAATCACCATTGTCATCACAAATCAGCGTGGGATGCAGCAGGCTGGGATCGGAAAGGCGACACAACGTACTCTCCACCTGCCAGTTGAGCGACTGAATGGCACCATCCGGGTCAGAGGCGGTCGCTGTGTCAAGAACAATCGTATCTCCTTCGTGACCCACATAGGGACCACCGGCATCTGCCAACGGGGGACTATTGACGACCAATTCGGCGACTGCGCTGGCACTCGCACCATCGTCATCCAGCACGGTTACTGACACCTGATAAAGACCGGAAACTGCGTAGCTGTGATGTTGCATGGCCGGGCTGGTGACGTTGTGCTGCGTATCGCTTGTACCATCCCCCCACGCCCACCGCACAGCATGAACGTCGGTTGGACTACGATCACTGAAAGCCACCCCAACCCCAACCGGCTGGTCGTGCCGTGCAACAGGGCCCTGGGGTACGGATAACGCTTCAATCTCAGGCGCTACATTGGTAATATGCACCAACGTCGATACCCGTATCAGCTCTAACAAGTCGTCGGTGACGGTGAGCGTGAGGCTAAAATCACCATTGTCATCACAAATCAGCGTGGGATGCAGCAGGCTGGGATCGGAAAGGCGACACAACGTACTCTCCACCTGCCAGTTGAACGACTGAATGACACCATCCGGGTCAGAGGCGGTCGCTGTGTCAAGAACAATCGCATCTCCTTCGTAACCCACGTAGGGACCACCGGCATCTGCCGACAGGAGTTCAAGCGGCTGAAAGATATGCCCGGCGCCAGCGTTCGTCCCCGCAGCATCATCGCCGGGAGCGCCAATCAGGATTGTAGCGCCCCACACCGCGACAGAGCGGCCGAAGTCATCGTCAGGTGTACGGTTGTCGGCAAGCAACTTGGTGCTCTCATGCCAGATACCGTCACTTTGGACGAACCTATACGCCGAACCTGATCTGATCCCGGCATCTACGTCTAAATTGGCGCCGACCACCGCAGCCCCACTTGACAGGGCAACGGAAAAACCGAATTGATCGAAGGCCGTCGCATCACTGGCGACGAGCTTTTGTTGCTGCTGCCAAGCACCCCCACTACGCGTAAAAATGTACGCCGAACCGCTGCTCGTACCTGCATCGCTGTCTCCCGAAGCGCCCACCACAGCGCTCCCACCCGACAGGGCAACAGAAAAACCGAATTGATCGAAGGCCGCCGCATCACTGGCGACGAGCTTTTGCTGTTGCTGCCAAACGCCCTCACTACGCGTAAAAATGTACGCCGAACCGGCAGTGGCGCCGCCGTCATCATCCCCGAAGGCGCCAAGCAATACCGTATCTCCGGACACCGCGACAGCAAAGCCAAGTTGATCAATAATATCGCTGTCATTGGCAATGAGCTTTTGCTGTTGCTGCCAAATGCTGCCCTGACGCGCAAATACATAGGCCGAACCGGCAAGCAGACCTGTATCACTATCAACTGGGGCGCCCACAACAATCGTATTGCCAGACACCGCAACGGCATAACCAAAAAAGTCGCCAGGTGTGGCGTCGTTCGCGGTTAGCTTGGCCTGCTCACTCCAGGTGTTACCCGTGCGTACAAACACATAGACCGAGCCGGAAAAAAGCCCTCCATCATCGTTTCCAAAAGCGCCCACGACAACGGTCTCACCGGACACAGCCACCGTATAACCAAATGCGTCCCCAGGCGCAGCGTCACTTGCGGTCAGCTTGGCCTGCCGATGCCAGGCATTACCGTTACGCACAAACACATAGACCGAGCCGGAGCTGATGCCGGCGTCATCGTCCTCGAATGCGCCGACAACCGCAATATCTTCTGACAGTGCAACACTGTTACCAAGCTTATCAAACGCCACATGATCGTCAGTGCCAAGCTTGACATTGGCATACTTGATAAGAGCGGCCGCTGTACTTGGCATGGTCAGCCCGAAGATGACAAGCACAACGATGAAATCGTGCAAGGCGATTGATGTTTTCCATCTTCTATTGAGCTGCTTATTCAGAAGACTAAAGCGACATTCTCGGTCCCTCTTCGTACAACGTAAAACGCATTGAATCCGCATGCGGGCAGACGCCTATCGTGTAAATCAAACCTATACGTGGGCCATTCAAACGGTTTATGCTCATCCGGACCGGCAAACGTTGCCGATGACAAAACCCGAAGGTGGAATAAAAAATTCTACCCAATTTTTTTCATCAACGGCCAATAAAGCTAAGCAGGATCTTGCCAAGGAAATAAGAGGAAGCTGGCAGGTCAGGTGGATCTTTTGGCGTACAGCAACGACTTTACATTACCACAACGACTTCCCGTCCGTGGTTGAGACATGAGCGCTTATCACCTTCCAACCCTGATCGGGAAAGCAAATCCAGGTTTGACTCTGGCGGCCAATGAGATCCTGACCGCGCACTTTGAACTCCAGATTGACGGTGGCCATATCTGTCCCTAGTGTCAAAATTTCAAGCCGCAACCGTTTTTCTTTGATACCAGGACCTGGTGGCCGTGCCACCCGATGCTGATGGATGGCGTCAAACCCATAGCCATGCTCATGCATGGCGTAGCGGATCGTATAGGGGCTATCCCAGAACGTGGCGTCGAGCACCTCGACATCCTTGTCAATCAGCGCCTGCTCATATTGCTCAAACTTGTCGCGCACCTCTGCAATGACCTGTGGGATGTTTGGGGTCAAGTCGTTCATGCCTCTCCTTTCCTTTTGCTGACGCTCTTGTCGCTCACGCTTGCGCCAGAGCCCTAACGATTGCGACCAGGGTTGCGTCCGTGTTGTGACCGCCGACAATCGACAGGCCAATCGGCGCGCCGTCGACCGTTACACCGGGAATGCTGACTTGCGGCACGCCGGTCAAGCCACCATGCGCACAAAGACAAAGGATCCGTTCCCGTATCGGATTCTGCTCGGCCAGCGGTAGGCCGCGTTTTGGGGCCGGGAACGGCGTCGTCGGCATCACTAAAATAGTACCGGATGGTAACAGATAGGTCAGGCGCGCACGCGCCTCTTGCCGCATGAGAGCTGCCCACTGGCGGTCGGTCTGCGGTATCATCGATCCCCGCACCAGTCCACCTGCCACGTTGAAGGCAAGGCGAGGGTTACAGGCATCCAGCCAGTCTTTAAAGGTGAGCCATGCCTCATGCGGCTGCAACGACCGTTGGGCACGCCCCCAAACCGACAGGCCCATGGGCGCCAGGCAATCCTCATGGACTTGACCGATGAGGCCGCAAAGCTTTTCCAGTAGAGGGGTAAGCGCGTTTTTAACCGCCTCATCCGCAAAACCAAAGGCGTCAACCGCGATCACCAGCCGGTTCGGCAGTTCGGCAGTCGCCGCCTCGCCCAGCATCACATCAGAAACGCGGGCAAAGGTCTCCGCATCACGGGCGAACCAGCCGGTCGTATCCGAACTTGGAGCCTGTGGCAGCATGCCGCTCAGATCGAGCCGCCCATGCGTCGGACGAATCCCGTAAAGCCCGCAAAAACTGGCCGGCACACGCACCGAGCCACCCGTATCAGTGCCAATCGCCGTATCGGCAAGGCCCGCTGCCACCGCCGCCGCCGAACCTGACGACGAGCCACCCGGTACCCGGTCAGGCGCCGCCGTATTGAGTGGTGTTCCATCAAAAGGGTTTTCGCCTAAAATGCCCAGCGACACTTCATCAGTGATGGTTTTGCCAATCAATGTCGCACCTGCTTCCAGCAGCGTCCGCACAGCCCAGGCATGGCGTGTCGGCAGCGGGTTGTAAGTTGCCCAATCGTGATTGCCAGCACCGGTTGGATAGCCGGCAACATCGAATAGGTCCTTGGCGACAAAGGTCAGACCCGCCAGAGGGCCGTCAGCCGCACCGACGATATGCACATCGACACCGGGCACGAAAGCACGGATGTCATCTGTCATGCTTTCATCAACCTCCAGGATCAGAACTTACCATGCTGCTTGCTACACGCCATGCTCAAACTTACAGTGAAATAAGGAGATATTTAGGCTATTCGTCGAAGAAATAAGCGCCTATATCAATACCCACCGGCGGACGATGTAGGCCCGCGAGCCCCTTGGCTCACAGACCGTCTAAAATTGCTTGCGAATCGTTTTTTAACGCCCGATAAAACGGGGGAGGCGTTTGTCGCGAAAAGCCTGGCGGTCTTCTTCGGCGTCTTCGGTCGCCCGAGTGAGCGTGTTGAGGCGTCGCTCGTAATCGGTATACGAATCGAGCTCCAGCAGCATCGAGCGGTTCACCGTTAGTTTCCACGCCGCATACGTCTGTGTCGGACCTTCAGCAAGCTCAGCAATAAAAGCGGCCAGATCTTGCTCGTAAGTCTCGACCGGCCAGACACGGGCCACGATCCCGTAGCGCTCAGCTTCAACGGCGTCAATAACCCGGCCGGTAATGAGCAAGTCCATCGTACGCGACTGTCCAATGAGTCGGGATAGAATGAGCGGTACGCTCTGGCCGGCAAAGATGGCTTTACTCGCGCGGATATCCCCAACCAACGCGTCAGCCCGGGCAACCCGAAAGTCGCAGGCGAGCGCAATGACCCAGCCGGCGCCATGGCAGCGCCCATTGATCGCCGCAACCACCGGTTTCGGCACCGTCAATAACTTCTTCACCAACTCGTGATGCAGACCCAGGTCAATACGGAGGCTACCGGGAGCGCCGTGGCGGGCAGGAATCTCACCCATACCACCAACGATGTCGTCACCGGAGGAGAAAGCGCGTCCCTCGCCGGTAATCACCATGACCCGAACCGTATCATCACGGCTGCATGCCTCCGTGAAGTCGATAATACCTTGCACCATTTCCCAGGTGATGGCATTGAGACGCTCGGGGCGGTTTAGCGTCACGGTGGCGACACCCC
>JAPULM010000104.1 GCA_027294925.1 bacterium | reverse complement strand
GCCGCATGCACTGGTCAGTGGCGGATTAAGTAATGTGTCGTTCTCCTTTCGCGGCAATAACCCGGTGCGTGAAGCCATGCATGCCGCGTTTCTGTATCATGCTATCCAGGCCGGTATGGACATGGGCATCGTCAATGCAGGCCAACTCGGCATCTATGATGAGATCCCAAAAGATCTGCTCGAATACATTGAAGATGTATTACTCAATCGACGCGATGATGCCACTGATCGATTAGTAGAATTTGCCGAGACAGTCAAAGGTGGAGGCAAGAAAGAAAAGAAAGTCGATCTTGAATGGCGAAAAGGCCCTGTCCGGGAACGCCTCTCGCATGCATTGGTAAAAGGCATCGCGGATTACATTGAAGAGGATACGGAAGAGGCACGCCAACAATCTGATCGAGCCTTGCATGTCATCGAAGGACCACTCATGGACGGCATGAACGTCGTCGGTGATCTGTTTGGGGCCGGCAAGATGTTTTTACCCCAGGTGGTAAAAAGTGCGCGTGTCATGAAAAAAGCGGTGGCCCATCTCCTGCCTTATATCGAGGCGGAAAAAGGCGATGATGAAATAAAAAGCAACGGCAAGATCATCATGGCGACAGTGAAAGGTGATGTGCATGACATCGGCAAGAATATTGTCGGTGTCGTATTGCAATGTAATAACTTCGAAGTCATAGACCTCGGCGTCATGGTACCGGCACAAACCATACTCGATACCGCCCGCGAACAGAAGGCCGACATCATCGGTTTAAGTGGACTCATTACGCCATCACTCGATGAGATGGTGCATGTGGCAAAAGAAATGCAGCGCCAGGACTTTGCCCTGCCGCTTATGATCGGTGGTGCAACGACATCGCGCGTGCATACCGCAGTAAAGATCGACTCTAGCTATGAACATCCGGTGATTCATGTAAAAGATGCCTCGCGTGCAGTGGGGATATCAACGCGTCTGTTGAACGTTGATATGAAAAAAGAACTCGCCGCAGAGATCCAGCAAGACTACGACGTAGTACGTGAACGACATGCAACAAAACAAGCAAAAACGACGTGGCTCACACTAGCCCAAGCCAGAGCTAATCGTGCGGCCATCGATTGGGATAACTATACACCACCCGTACCGCACAAACTGGGGATAGAAATTTTCGATGATTACCCGTTAGGTGAGTTGGCCGAGTATTTTGACTGGACACCGCTCTTTATTGCATGGGAACTTGCAGGCAAATTTCCACGCATATTATGTGATGACGTGGTCGGTCAGGAAGCAACCAAACTCTACGACGATGCGCGCCAGATGCTCGCAAAAATCATTGATGAGAAATGGTTTAGCGCAAAAGGAATATTCGGTTTATTCCCGGCAAATTCGATTGGCCATGACGATATTATTGTACATGGATTTACAGCTGCCGCGGGGACAGGGATGTACAAAAGCGGCGGAGGGATACTCACTACATTTCATACCGTCCGACAACAAACACCAAAAGCAGCCGGTCAACCGAACTATGCGCTGGCTGATTTCGTTGCACCGGAAGAAACGCATGTACATGATTACATTGGTGCGTTTGCGGTTGCAGCTGGTTTCGGCATGCAAGAAAAGTTGGATCAGTTTGAACACGATCATGATGACTATAGTGCCATTATGCTCAAAGCCTTAGCCGATCGTTTTGCCGAGGCGTTTGCCGAACGCTTGCACCAGCGTATCCGAAAAGAGTACTGGGGCTATGCCCCAGATGAGGGGTTCGATAATGAGGCTTTGATCGCAGAAAAATACCAAGGCATCCGCCCTGCCCCCGGATATCCGGCTTGCCCGGACCATACTGAGAAACCATTAATCTGGAATCTACTGAAAGTCGAAGAAAATACGGGGATAACCTTAACGGAATCCTACGCCATGCTCCCCACAGCAGCGATCAGCGGCTTCTACTTCTCGCATCCGGAATCGCGATATTTTGGGGTGGGAAAGATAAATAAAGACCAAGTCAGAGATTACGCCCACAGAAAGAGCATGACTATAGCCCAAATTGAGAGATGGCTTTCTCCCAATTTGGGGTATGATCCTGACAGTGTTGGTTAACTCGTGATTGGCCACTCGTGGTTCGGCCTATATTATTTTCAGCGACGAATTCTGCAAGGCGCACGAAACATGTCGAGACGGCTGAATTTTGAAGTGGAAGTCCCTGACGACGTGTGCGCGCACCTGCCTCAGGAGGAGTTTGCCGCCAAGGCGAAAGAAGCCTTGGTCATGGAGCTGTTACGCGAGCACCAGATCTCCCAAGGCAAGGCTGCCGAGATGCTGGGGGTCCTGCGTCACGACCTGTTTGACCTGATGACCAAACACCAGGTCTCGGTTATTGATCTGACGCACGAGGAACTCAAGGCCGAACTCCAAAATCCCTTTCCCCGAGCTTCCTAAGCTCAATCAAATCATACACGCGCTCGGTTGCAGAGACACTCGATACCCCAAGCATGCCAAGAGACTAGCCGGCGCTCGACCCGCTGTTACTCCAAGGTGTCGAAGTGGGGCAAGATACAGCAGCTGGACAAAAACGTCGACCTTGCCGGGGCAGCTCTCAAATCTCTTGGCGGATTCGATCAGGCCGACGCTTCTAGCATCCGCCGCCGCATGGCGCTGGTGGCAGCGGCATGCACGATGGTGAACAGCGAGGTTGGGGAAGGCGATGGGGGGAATGATGCTTGACAACTATCACGTGACAGATTACATTCTATCATGATTAAAACATTTGCCAACAAAGAAACGCAGCAGCTTTTTACTCACGGCACCTCCAAGCGTTTTCCAGCAGATTTAATCAGGCGGGCGATTCGGCGATTGGAATACATTCATTGGGTAACAACTCTGCACGACCTACGGCTACCTCCAAGCAATCGATTACATGCCCTCGAAGGTAACCGAGCGGGGCAATATGCCATATCTATCAACGAACAATGGCGTATTTGTTTCCAATTCACTGACGGCGATGCCTATGATGTTGAAATAACCGATTACCATTAACAAATCAAAACACAAAACACAAAACATAAAACATATAAAGGCACAAAATCATGGCAATACCAAACACCGTACAACGAGTAATCCCCCCGACACATCCCGGTGAAATGCTTCGGGAAGATTTTATGCCGGACTATAATTTGACAACGACATCCCTGGCAGATGCTTTAGGTGTTTCGCGTCAAACGATAAATGAACTACTAAGGGAACGACGATCCATTACCCCCGTGATGGCGTTACGCCTGTCGCGGCTGTTCGGTAATGCGCCAGAATTTTGGCTCAACGCACAACACGCCAGAGACCTCTGGGAGTCCGCACACCGTTTTAAGAAGGAGTTACAAAGCATTCGTCCACTCGCCGCTGCGTAATGCCACTTAACAGCCCGCGAGATACGGTACACACTCTCGACGTAGGGAACATGGTGCATTGGATACCTTGCTGGCCGCTGATGCCTCCAAGCGCCTGGCAGCTCAAAGCAGTCTTCCCACCTGGGTCGGGGACAGGTTATGATTTCCGTTATCATCCCGGTGTACGACGAAGAAGTCGTGCTGCCGACCACGCTTGACCATGTCAACCGTCAAGCTGGAGAATTTGAGATTATCGTGGTGGATGGCGGCAGTCATGATCGGACGTGCAACATCGTCTCTCGTTACCCTGAGGTGCAACTCTTGCACGCAGCCAAAGGCCGCGCCTCACAAATGAACGCTGGGGCTGGTGTGGCGCGGGGCGAATGGCTGCTGTTTTTGCACGCCGATACCTTACTGCCGCCTCAGGCCCTAGCTACCCTGAATGCCTTAGAAGCTGACCAGACGTATCAAACCGGTGGCTTTCGTCAACGCTTTTCCGGCAATGATTGGCGCTTGCGTCTCATTTCGTTGTTGCATAACTTTCGCTGTCAGCGCACACGCATCATGTATGGCGATCAGGCCCTGTTTGTACGGCAGGCCCTGTTTAACCAACTGCATGGGTTTCCCGATCAGCCGATCCTGGAAGATGTCGCGTTCGGCGAGAAGCTGTTACCCATCACGCGGCCGGTCCTGTTGGACGACTATGTCATTACGGATTCGCGTAAATTTGAAAAGATCGGTATCTGGCGCAGTTTCGCACGGGTACTGGCTATTTTGATACGCCACCGGCTTGGCCTGTCAGTCGCCCCCAGCCATCCGTTTTTCAAAGATATTCGTTGAGCCCTATGCCAGTTGCCCTCTCCCTTGACGGTCTTCAGCTCTCTTGCCGTTTGTCACGGGCGACGGCTTTCTGCCTATCAAACGCTTGACGCCGTTGCGCAAGTTCCTCAGGAGACAGGTTGTCGATATTACTAAAGTCGCGTTTCCAGGACGGATCCGCCCTCCACCGTTGTGAGTTTTGCACGGTCGTACGGGCCGCAGACGCCGTTTCCAGAAGCCGCAGGGCAAGTTCGAGCGTGGTGCGTTGTGATTCTCCATCATCCGGTTTACCAGCCGAGTTGCCAAGCGGAAAATCGCTGAACAGAAAACGCGGTACCCCACAGTGCTCCACAATGTCTTTGGCGCAACCCATAATGACGGTCGGAATGCCGTTGGCTTCCAGATGCCGAGCGATCAGACTCACGGTCTGGTGACACACCGGTCAACTCGGAACGATGATGGCAACGTCGGCCTGGTCCTCCTGACAGAGATGCAGAATGTCGGGACAGTCTTGCTGCATGGTGACACGTTGGCTACGGTTGGTGGGTGCACCATAAAAGCGGGGCGTGATGGCGCCGATGCGGCCGGCCGCTGCGGCCTTTTTGAGGCGGGCTAGCGGAAAATAGGTGTTCGCATCCGAGGCCGTGGTATGGACACGGTCGTAGCCGAGATGAGAAATCCGCACGTCCGCTACGGCGTCCGTCGAGTCGGCATAGACTTTATAAAACTTAGTGGCCGCATTGTAGGCGGCGCCAGGTCCCTGATCGCCAACCCCCGGCTGATAGGGCGCCGCCGTGCTGACCAGGGCCATACGTGATTCGGCCAGCGGCTTTTGCAAGGGTGTGAAAGGCACCTCGGCAAAGTGAGCCCAGCGATACGGTTTGTCGTAGCCAAGCACCCGGTAATAGTCGCGGGTTCGGTCAATGTAACGGATCGGCACGTCTTCGTCCAGGGCATAGACCAGCTCAGAAGTGGTGGTGGTGTCAATAGCCATGGTGGCCTCCAGTAAGTTTGACTCGAGAACACAGCGATTATAGCAGGGTCACGGGGGCTGTCAAACAGCGCTCATCGTAACGCTGCCGGTCCGACTGCCCACACTATCTGCGCGGCGAACGCCACACGCAAAGTGAACACCCATTTGCAGGTCTAAGGCTGGCCAACCGGTGGAGATGTGCTCGAGCGGCATACATTTGTAGACTTCAGAGTTTCTAGCTTGTTTTGCGGCGCCGTATATAAGAAAATAAGGATTGCGATTTGGCTTAATCGTGCTATGCAAGTCTTGCCGTATCCATGCGTGTGAAAGTTGCTGCGCACGCCAAACCTCCTCAGTATTAAGGAGACCCCGATGGCAGAATACATTCCGAGCACCAGAGAGTGGGTGCGCGACCAGGTTGAACTCTATGAGCGCAGTGGTGGTACCGAAGGCACCACACTGCGCGACACCGGGCTGCCGGTGATCCTCGTGACCCACACCGGCAACAAGACCGGCGCAGTCCGCAAGACTCCGCTGATGACCGTCAAGGACGGCGACACCTACGTCCTCAACGGATCACAATGCGGG
>JAPULM010000103.1 GCA_027294925.1 bacterium | reverse complement strand
GGGCCGGCGTGGTGAATCGGCCCCTTGGTGGCTGGTGTCCATATAGGTGACTATAACCCGTACCAAACCATAGTATTTGGTGGTAATTGGTGGTATGAGCGGAAATGGGCATATCGTCAGTAATGATGTGGATTTTCGCGTTATCACTAGGTTTTCGAGACATCTCCGTATACTATGGGCTATACCATGCCACATTGAGAACGACAAGGAAAGTACCTATTGAAGCCATTGCGTCCTTCTGCGCGGTATTGGACTAAATTCATTTTCCGGAGTTTGCTTGATGAATGCTGAACAGCTGCACAACAATGCCATTGTCATTGACGGACTAGTCGTCTCCAAGTGGAGCCGCTCCGTCTTTGAAGACATGCAACGAGGCGGGCTTAGCGCCGCCATGGTAAAGCGGGGCTGGTCGGAGACGCGCGTTCGAAAAGTGCTGGGGGGAAACTGGCTACGCGTGCTACGGGAGGTGTGGGGCGCATAGTACGAATGCGGATGTACATTCTGCATGACCAGCGCTATACTGTAGCCGCGTAAATCGTCCGAAAAAACGGAAGGTTGGCGATGACCTTTGACGAAATCCTCGAGCAAGCCATTGATCTCCTGCAACACCGCAGACGGATGTCGTATCGGGCGCTCAAGTGGCAGTTCGACCTGGATGATGACTACCTCAAAGACCTGACGACCGAAATTGTCCGGGTGCATCAGTTAGCGATTGGCCAGGACGGCGACATCCTGGTGTGGACCGGCAGTGCCCCATCCGATCAGCCTGTGCAAACGCCTGACCGTGTGCAAGAGCAGGCGCCATTGTGCCGCACGCCCGAGCACCTGAGCGAAAAGATGCTGGCCTGCCGCGCCAGCCTCGAAGGCGAACGCAAACAGGTCACGGTGCTGTTTGCCGACCTCAAGGGCTCGCTGGAACTCCTCGAAGACCGAGACCCCGAAGACGCACGCCTGATCCTCGATCCGGTGATCGAGCGTATGATGGAGGCCGTGCACCGCTACGAGGGCACGGTGAATCAGGTCATGGGCGATGGCATCATGGCGCTATTTGGCGCGCCCCTGGCGCATGAAGACCACCCGGTGCGCGCGTGCTATGCGGCGCTCGCACGGTATTCCAGTGCAGATCCGGGTTGGTATCAATTCCGGCGAAGTCGTGGTGCAATCAATTGATACCAACCTGCACATGGATTACTCGGCCATTGGCCAGACCACCCATCTCTCAGCCCGCATGGAGCAGATGGCCAGGCCCGGCACCATCCTCGCCGCTGGCGACACGCTGAAACTGGCCGAGGGCTACGTCCAGGTGAAAGCGCTTGGACCGGCACCGATCAAAGGCCTACAACGTCCCATTGAGGTGTTTGGGGTGACCGGCGCCGGCTTGGCTGCGGTGGCGCCTGCAGAGCTTCGTGCGTACCGGTAAGGTTCCGCATTAACGATTCCACCCCTTCTTCCCCCGCCAGGGGAAGAAGGGGTGAGAGCATTGCGTACGAAAATAGATGTCCAGGTACTTACACGTTATCTTCTGGAGCACGACATGTCCGAGACTCTCGATCCCTATCGCCTGCCGCGCACGGTCTTGCCGTCTCGCTACGACCTGGTATTAGAGCCGGACCTCGACCAGGCGACCTTCATCGGCTCGGTTGCTATTGACGTTGAGGCAACCGAGCCGGTCGATACCTTCTGGCTAAACGCTGCCGAGTTAGAGATCACGATGGCGGCGTTTGAAGATGCTTCCGGCAACCGCACGCCCATCTCCGATATAACGCTCGTTGAGGAGCAAGAACGTGTTCGATTTGGACTTGGCCAGGTTGTTCCTGCTGGACCGTACCGGCTGCTGTTAGCCTTCGATGGCATTCTCAATGACAAGCTGCACGGCTTTTACCGCTCGGTGTTTGAAGATGAGCAGGGCAATGAGCACGTCATCGCCACCACGCAATTTGAAACCACCGATGCGCGACGCGCCTTTCCCTGCTTTGACGAACCCGAATTCAAGGCGGCTTTCGGCATCACGCTCATCGTGCCGGACGAGCTGTTCGCCGTCTCTAATGGGCCGATCATCGACGAAGGGCCAATCGGCGACGGCCAGCGCCGGGTGGTGTTTGCCGACACCATGATCATGTCTACCTACCTGGTTGCCTTCTGTATTGGGCCGTTTGAGGCGACGCCACCGGTTGACGTCGATGGTGTGCCACTACGCATTATTCACCCCATCGGCAAGGGACATCTGACCGACTATGCGCTGCAGGCGAGCGCCTTTGCCCTGCGCCATTTTTCCGCCTACTATGGCATCCCCTACCCCGGACAGAAGCTGGATATGGTGGCGATTCCCGACTTTGCCTTTGGCGCCATGGAGAACCTCGGCTGCGTTACCTTCCGCGAAGTGCTGCTGCTTATCGACCGCCAACAGGCGACACAGCCGGAATTGATCCGGGTGGCTGACGTCATCGCGCACGAAATCGCCCATATGTGGTTCGGCAACCTGGTTACCATGCGCTGGTGGAACGGCATCTGGTTGAACGAGGCCTTTGCCACCTTTATGGGCACTATGGCGGCCGACGCCTTCAATGCCGAATGGCAACGGTGGGTACAGTTTAGCTTAGAACGCTCGGCAGCCTTTGATGTCGACTCACTCCAGAACACCCGGCCGATCGAATATCCGGTCAATTCGCCGCAGGACGCCAATGGCATGTTCGATCTGCTCACCTATGAAAAAGGCGGCTCAGTGGTGCGCATGCTAGAGCAATATCTGGGCGAAAACCGCTTTCGAGACGGGGTGCGGCACTATCTGACCCAACATCAGTACGGCAATACCGAAACCAACGACCTGTGGGACGCCATTGAACAGGTGACTCAGGAGCCGGCACGCCGCGTGATGGATTCGTGGATCTTCCAACCCGGTTATCCACTCTTGGCGGTCGAGGGGGATACGACGGGCAAACTGACCCTGCGTCAACAGCGCTTCTGCTTCACCCCACTCGACGCTGACGACACCGTCTGGTCGGTGCCCGTAGTGCTACGCTACGGACGTGGCGATCAGGTTACCGAACACCGGCAGTTGCTGGAATCGTCATCGGTTGAGGTTGATCTTGGCGCCCCGATCGACTGGCTGGTGGTCAACGCCGGTGGGCATGGCTTCTACCGCGTACGCTACGCCGCAACCCTCCTATCGCCCCTGACCGCCGTCCTCATGCAGCAGCTTGCCCCCATCGAACGCTATGGCCTGGTGGACGACACCTGGGCATCTGTCGTCTCCGGTAGCTCGTCTGCGATAGATTTTATTGAGCTGGCCAAAGGCTTTAGCAACGAGACGGATTTGGATGTGTGGGCGGTGCTCACCGGTTGTCTGGCACAGCTTGAGCGCCTGCTCGACGGTGCGGCTCGTAGCCGCTATCAAGACCTGCTGCGAGCGCTTTTCAGCCCGATGCTGGCCCAGCTCGGCTGGCAGCCACAAACGGACGATGCGGCTCGCACCCTGGAGTTGCGCGCCTTGCTCATGCGCTCTCTGGCGACGACCGCCAGAGACGCCGAAGCCCTTAGCAGGTGTCGCGAACTGCATGATCAATATCTGCACAACAACGCCAGGGTTGAGCCCGATATCGCATCGGCAGTTGCCGCCGCCGTCGCCACCGCCGGCACGGCTGATGATTACCAGATGTTTGTCGAGCGCTTCAAAAACGCCGCCACGCCGCAAGAAGAACGACGCTATCAGACCCTGCTGGCAGCATTCCCCGACGCCACTCAGATGGCCAACACGTTGAATATGGCGCTCAACGGCGAGGTG
>JAPULM010000102.1 GCA_027294925.1 bacterium | reverse complement strand
GATCGACGTTTGTTTCAAGCGCGTTTGGAGCGTGGCGAGCAGTTTTGGACCGCGCAGCTTGATGATAAAATCGTTGCCTATTGCTGGGTGACCAACGCAGCGGTAGAGATCGGCGAAGTGCGTCGTGTCATCCACCCGCGTAGCGGTGAGATTTATCTATATGACGCCTTTACGTTTCCGCAATACCGTGGTCAGAATCTCTATCCGGCGCTGTTGCATTGTATCCTGGCGCAAAGCGGTCAACAAGGTTTTACGCGCGCTTTGATTTTTGTCATGGATGATAATGTGGCTTCGATTCGCGGCGTGCTAAAGGCCGGTTTTGGCGAATTTCAACGCGTAACCTATTGCAACGTTCTGGGGCTCAGTCGTTATGTCTATCGGCCACGCTTGCCATCCACCGCTGGCGTCGATTTGCTCCCAGTGTAGAATAATTGCGGCGTTCAAGGGGGGATTTCCCTGCCCCTCCTTTTGTCCATCGGATGCAGAGAGAACCGCGGTGAGGGGAGAGCCGCCAGTAGCAAATGGGAAGACCTATGCATGTTCAGGTGCTAGACGCGCCTGCGGCGTTTGATGAGTTACAGGAGGAATGGCTGCATCTGTTAAGCCAGATGCCATTCCAGAGTGTTTTTTTTACCCCACAGTGGCAGGCGGCATGGTGGGGTCATTTCGGCGCTGGCCACCAGCTACATCTGCTTACGGTGCGTTCGGCGAGCGGTGAATTGCAAGGCTTGGCACCTTTGATGATTACCTACGAGGAGGAGGCCCCGCCACGTCTTCAGTTTATTGGCGATCTGGATTTGTGTGACTATTTTGATGTTTTAATTGCGCCACAGTATAGTGTGGCGGTTGGTGAGGCGTTGGTGCGCTATCTAATGGCCCGTGTGGACGAAGGGTTGGAACTCTGTTTTGCCAATCTGTCACGACGTTCTCTTTTCGCAACGTTTCTACCGGATGCGTTAACGGCGCGAGGCTTGGCGGTGGAGATGGATCAGATTGAGACGTGTCCGGCGATATCGTTGCCGGATGATTGGGAGGCGTATTTGGCCCTGCTGCGTGGTAAAGATCGGCATGAAATGCGTCGTAAAATACGCCGGGCATCTGCTGCCGCAACACTGACTTACACCGTTGCCGACGATGTAGCTGGTTTGGACACCGACTTGGATGTTTTTTTTGCCTTGCATCGGTTGAGCCTGCAGCATGACAAGCAAGATTTTATGACGCCGGTAAAGGTGGCTTTTTTTCGTCATATGGCGCATCAATTGTGGCGCCAGGGCTGGCTTGAGCTGGCTTGTTTACGGGCTGATGACGTTCCAATCGCGGCTCTGTGCTGTTTTACATTCGGCACCACATACGCGGCTTACAATGCAGGTTATCACCCTGACTACAGCCACCTGAGCGCAGGTATTGTGTTGTTTGCCGATCGTATTCGCAGTGCAATTGAGCGGCATTTTACTTGTTTTGACTTCCTACGCGGTGACGAGCCGTATAAATACCGTTTTGGTGCTACTGATCGGCCTATTTACCAGTTGGTAGCGCGTTCCGTATGCCCAGTGCCGGGAGCAGGTGAATGATGCGTGCCTCCGGAAGCATGCCGCGCCGCGTTGCGCTGTTCAGCGTGCATAGTTGTCCTCTGGCGACCCTGGGAGGACGCGAAACCGGTGGTATGAACGTTTACGTGCGCGAACTCAGCCGTCATCTTGCGCAACACGGTATTGCTGTTGATGTGTACACACGCCGGCAAGACCCGACGGCGCCTACTGTGGTTGAATTCGCACCGCAAGCCCGGGTCATTTACCTGAATGCGGGGCCAGCCATCCCATACGGCAAACATCGTGTATGGGATCACCTGCCGGAATTTGTCGAAGAAGTCCAGCGCTTTATCACCCAGCATCACTTGCAGTATCAAATTTTGCATAGTCACTATTGGCTCTCCGGCTGGGTTGCTCTACAACTACGGCAGCGCTTGCAAGCGCCGGTTGTACACATGTCGCATACGCTTGGCTATCCGAAGAACGCCGCAGCGCAACAGGCGTGGGAGCAAGAACCACCGCGTCGTCTGCGTGTGGAGCACGATGTGTTGACGTGCAGTGAAGCGCTAGCGGCAGAGAGTCCGGCTAGCAAACGTCATATGATACAAGAGTATGGGGTGAAGCCGGAGCGTATCCATGTGATTCCTGGTGGTGTTGATACGGCGATCTTCCATCGACAGGATCGGCAGCAGGCTCGTCTGGTGTTGGGGTTGGATGCGGCGGCGCCCGTGTTGTTGTTTGTGGGTCGGTTGCAACCCCTCAAAGGTATTGATACATTATTACGAGCCGCACAAGAGACGCGTTTGCACCACGAGCATTTGCAAATTCTTGTTGTTGGGGGTGGCGTTGATGACTGGGACGAGCGCGAAGCGCAGGAATTGCAGCGCCTGCAGGCCTTGAGTGAACAGCTAGGGCTGACGCCGCACGTTCGTTTTATTAAAGCGCAACCGCAACAAACATTGGCCTGGTATTATGCTGCTGCCGATGTGTTCGTCATGCCGTCGCATTATGAGTCGTTCGGTATGGTTGTCTTGGAAGCGATGGCTTGCGGTACGCCGGTGGTGGCCTCGCGAGTTGGCGGCTTAACCTCGACGGTAGTATCCGGGCAAACCGGTTTTCTGGTTCCGCCAGGCAATGATCAGGCATTCGCCCAGGCGATCTTGCGTTTGCTGGCCTCGCCGACCTTGCACGATGCCTGCGCACGAGCCAGTTTCAGGCGAGCGCAGGCTTTTGTCTGGCCGTGTATTGTTGATCGCACGGCTCAGCTCTATGCGCATCTCCTACGTCAGCGTAAGAAGATGAACGTACGGCCGCGGGCTGCTCTGTCTTGTCCTTAGCGCTTTGTGACGTCTGGGACGCATCATGCAAATTACCTTTTGGGGCATTCGTGGCTCCATCCCTGCGCCGGGTTCGGATACCATACGCTATGGTGGCAATACGTCGTGCGTTGAAGTGCGTCTAGACAATGGAACGTTAATCGTTTTTGACGCCGGTACCGGCCTTCGGCCTCTAGGTCATAGGTTGATGGCGCAGGCGCAACCAGTCAAAATATACCTCTTTCTCAGTCATATGCACTGGGATCACATTCAAGGCTTGCCGTTTTTTGTCCCAGGCTATAACCGAGAGACGGAAATTTGTATTCTGGGGCCGCATGGTGGATTGGCATCGTTAGAACAGCGTATCTGTGATCAGATGCGGGCGCCTTATTATCCCATCCCGATGCATGCGATGGCGGCGAATTTTCGTTTTACAGAGCTGACCGAGGGTAGCGTGGTCGAACTACCCGGCGCCAAGATTGAGGTGGGCATACTGAACCATCCTGGCAAGACGCTTGGCTATCGCCTGCTTGCTGATGACAAAGTACTGGTTTATGCTACAGATAATGAACCCTTTGGTAAGTTGCCTGGGTCGCAGCACCTTACCTGTCCTTCCCGTATTTTGGCCTTGGCACAAGGCGCCAATTTGTTGATTCAAGATGCCCAGTATACGCCTGATGAATATCCCCAGCGTATTGGTTGGGGGCATTCGACCTATCTTGATGCTCTACATATTGCGCATGACGCTGAGGTGGAGCGTCTCGTATTGTTTCACCATGACCCAACCCACAGCGATGCACAGGTGGACCGCATTGTGACCCGCTGTCGCGCTTGGATCAAACGCCGCGGCTTAGCATTAGACTGCCTGAGCGCAGCCGAAGGGCTGCAGCTCACGCCCTGATGGTTTGCTTTTGCGCCCTCGCCTCTCGGATCAGACCCCTTCCCCCCTTGGCGGGGGAAGGTTGGGATGGG
>JAPULM010000101.1 GCA_027294925.1 bacterium | reverse complement strand
GTAAGCGTCTACGAAAAGCACGGGTGCAGAAGGGATTTAGCTCGCGGGAGCTTGCAAGGCAAGCTGGCGTCCGCTATGCCACTATATCAGAGCTTGAAAATGAAAAACGCACCACGATAACAACTGACACGGCAAAAGCCTTAGCGCGTGCGCTTGGCGTGAGTATCGACTATTTAGTAGGAACATGGGAAGAATCGGAAGGCGAGCCCGAAGCCGCCGCCCTGGCAATCGCCTAGCAGCATGACCAGGACGGCAGGTAAGGCGTGCCGGTGTGTGCCAGCACGGGGCAGAGTATAGCATAGATTCCCACGCGTGCGCGGGAATGGCCGGTGGCGTTCAAGGTAGTCAGCTAAATATTGCGTTCCTGACTTTTCGTCGTAAGCATCCGTGCGTGGGAGGCTACTTTATTGCATAAGAACCGTATTTTTAAGTAAACGGATCTCGTCAATATGCATCGTACCCAGGCCAATGAAAGCATGCGCTGACGCCTCGCCTAAGCTGCATCCATCGCCCGTGCAGCCAACATCGGTTGTCGTGTCTGCAACCGCCTGAACCTCGACGACATACTCTCCAGACTTCAGATCGGTAACGAAGAAGTTGAAAGCATGTGCGCTCAGAGTCTTAAGGAGCAACCGTACACTTTCATCATCTGTACAAGTCACGAAGCCCAAGTCATCAACCCAGCAATTTAGACCGGCAAACCGAGCCTCTAGCGTCTGGCTCCGCGAGCAGTAGGTCACACCACTATTTGCTGCTGAGCTGATCTCGTTGCCGTCGAGGTTCACTACGTCTGCATTAGGATCCGCATAGATCCAATTGCCAACTGGATTGCTATCGGCGTCTACAGCAGCCACTCTCACTCTGACTTTGATATCGCCTTCGGCGGTCGAGGAGCCTTTATTTCCGCCATGACTTTTGACAGTAGTATCCGTAACCATTCCACACTGCAATGCCACGTCAAAGGCAAGATCATCCCAGGTGGCTACTCTGATATAACTTCTGATAATTGTGCTCCAATTACTGGAAGCGGCGAGGTCAAGTGTGTCGGTTGCACTACCAAGCGACATCACCGCTGATATCCCAACCGCAGTTTTAGAATTTTGCGCAAACACGGCTGGGGTCGCAAAGAGGGTGAGTCCCGCCAAGGCCATACCGGCCAGTGTCCAGTTGAGTTTTGACTTCAGTAAAGCAGTCGTCATAATTAACATCCTTATCAAATGCTTGGGAGCCCCGAGATATTGGTACAAAGGTATGATGGAATAGGTATAGACATTACGGTGGGTGCATTGCACTCCTTTCTGAACCGAGCATCAGAACGCGTCAAGACCAGCTCTCTGGTCATTGCCTTCTAACGCCCATTTTTTGAACCGTGCGCAACGCACAGCCCTCGGAGTGCTGTGTACGCCCGGCGACTCTGCGACCATATCCCGTACCTATGGGACTTAGGCCAGTAGCTTTGCGTCCCACTCTTTCGAGTGGTTTGCCTTTGTCAGGTTTTCACACTGGGGTAGCATATCGTCTTGGAGGACAAAAACTTGAGTTAAATTGTGATACAGATCACATAGGTTTGGTTTCAGTGGTCTTCTTGCAATGAAACGGTTCAGATACCTCAACCGCCTCTCCCGAGCGCAACCCCGTAAAACACCCCGGGGCATCCCAGCGTCGCCCGCCGGCGGCCACGCTTCGCTCGCGGTGCTGGCAGTGTCCCTAGCACCTAGCGGCTGCTTGCCGAAGATGCTCGCATCTAGGCATAGCAAGGCAATGCGCAGCCTGCACAGGCCGATCAGGAGGGGGTAAGGTTTCGTCTTGGGGGTTTGCCGCTGCAAGGACCACGGCACCACCGGTTGAGAAAGCGGGGGAGGGGGATTTCAAACGGGATTTCAAGGCGCAAAGAGGCGACGTACAACACAGCGCCGGGCACAACAATTGCCCTGCCTGGCGGAGCAGTCACTGTGGTGTGGAAATACGCCATCGCAAAATATCCTGTCATACATGACCGTAATTAGGGTTCTTTGTGTCACGGCTTACCCAACCAGCCATTCTCGCACTCGCTTGAAATTCTCCTGCATTCCTTTAAAAAATATACTACTACTTGAAATAGAAAGCAGAATTTTCTACGGTATACCTCTTGCTGTCTACGGCTCACCACAGACACGTAACGGGACATTTACGCCGTTTACACAAAAAGGAACCTACCTCATGCGTCATCGTACGTTTGTTGTTGTCGTGTACCTCCTCGCTATACTCACGCTACCGAGTTGGGCTTCAGTGCGCCATTACCACACCCCAGGGACCGCGCCTCTGCCCACTCGGCAACCTGAGTCATCTAGGAGTGCCACACTCAAGGGCGGCTACTTTGCGTGTTTTACCAGGTCAGCCTGGGTCGAGATCAATCAAACACATTGCCCGCGATGATCGACGAGGCATTGATCTCCTCCTCCAGAACAAGCAGTGCTTTATGCCAAAATCAGGGGTTGAAATCTTGGTCCTGACCTCGATCTGGGGAACCGCCAAGGTGCGGGCTCATGCAGGTGAGATACCGGTCATTTTGTGGACCAACACAGAGAATGTCAGCCAGTAAAGCGACACGCGAGAGGCAACGCTTGAAAATGCACGCAACTTGTGTCAAACCGGTGTCAAATTGGCGGAATATCCCACCCTACGAGTACCTTATCCCTGCGCGTGGCGCGGGATTGCGGCGGATCCCTTCCAAAAGATTTGCATTAGGTATCAAAGGCCATCCAACCCCAAGCCTAAAAAGCGGTTGACACTCACAGCCCTGGTGAAGGTACAATGCGTACAGGTGTTGGAAGCCTATGTATGAAAAATAACCTATCCCCCGACGACGAGGACTTGACCGCAAGGGACGAGCATGAGTAAACGATCCTTTCTGACCCATTTTGCCAGACAATATCTGGACACCCTGAACCTACGGCGTTTTTTCGGAGACTACCGCACCTTTGATTTTGACCCCGACTATTTCCACCTCGGTATTGGCGAAATTGCCAACATCATCGATCATCCAACCTGGCAAAGCCTGATACATGATTTCTATGCCGACCAGCGTTTGGTTTCCCGCGCCACCATGTACTCCGGGACGCGTGGTGAACGAGAAGCAAATCAAGCCCTTGCCGACCACTTAGGCAATCTGCTCGACCGGCCGGAGATTGGCGAGCAACACATCATCCCTTATGACGGCGGCCACAACGCGATTAGTGGTATTGTGCGCGCTTGCCTAGCGCCCATCGGCGACCGCGATGAAAAACGCCAATACGCCTTGCTCCCTACCCCGTGCTACCCCTACTTTCCCACCATCATAACCCAGCACAGTGGTGTACTTGCCTATCTGGCCTACGACGCCGAAGAAATGGTGCAAGGCATCGAAAATCTGATCAACCCACAAATTGGCGTCGTTCTGCTGAACACCCCGCACAATCCGACCGGCTACTCCCTGGCCCCTGAACAAGTCACCCGCATCAATCAGGCGCTGGCGCCATATGACTGTATTCTCGTCGTCGATATGGTCTATGCGATGAACGCTCTAGACACCAACGCCATTCGTGCCCTCGGCGGCTTTGATCCTGAACGCACCATCTACGTCGATAGTTTCTCAAAAAAATTCGGTTTACCCGGCTTCCGCCTCGGTTTTACCGCCTGCACCAATGTCGAATTAGTCGAAGCGCTGCGGATGATGAAAGCAGCCGAATCCGTCTCGGCCAGTAATGTCAAATTTCTCTTCGCAGCTCATTTACTTCAGCATCATATGAACCTGGCCGAAACCACTGCAGCCACCATCCGACAGCGCTACCAAATCTTTCATCAGGCGCTAAGTGGCATCGAAGAATACGGCGTCGAACTTCCACCCCAAACAGGTAACACCAACACCTTTTATCTGCCGCTATTCCTCGACCGTCTACTTGCGCGTAGCGGACTGACAGCCGAAGAATTTACCACCATATGCCATCAACAATACCACCTTGAAGTGGTCCCCGGCACCCGCATGTATCCACCGGAAAAGTTACCAAGCGGGCAGCTGGCAATTGAGAAGGGTAGCGTACGCATCACGACTCCGGAGCCGGTTGTTTATGCGCCTGATTTTGCCAAACGTAAACAGCCGTTTATTCGTCTATCCTTCGGCATTGAACATCGTGTCGATGAAGCCGCTAAACAATTGCGCCAAGCCTGCGCTGCAATTTTTACCATCTAAGGTGTTCTATGCCCTATCGCCTTCTGGCCCTCGACGTTGATGGTACGATATTGGACCCCAATGGCGTCCTCCGTCCTGCTGTGCAACAAGCGATTGCTGCCGTCCGTAAGCGAGGCATCCGTGTGATATTATGCACCGGGCGGCGCTTTCGCAGTGCGCTGCCGGTGGCGCAGGAGCTGGAACTTGAGGCACCGCTTGTGGTGCATAATGGCGCTTTGGTCAAAGATCCGACCAGCACCGAGACCTTGCACCAGACGGTCGTGAGTTCAACTGTGTATCAACTTGCCATCGAACACTTACGACCACTCAGCGTCCCGATGCTCTATGTTGATGCATTTAACGAAAATGTTGATATCCTGACGGAGGACATACAGCGTGCCCATCCGTTTCAGCAAGCATATCTCAACGATAATTTGCCACACTGCCGCATTGTACCTGATATTAATACCCCACCGCCGTACGGCGTGGTGATGATAGGCATTATGGCGGAAGCGGTAAGTCTCCAGCCGTTGCAGTCGCAACTTGCTGCCAGACTCGATGGACAGGCTCATGTCCATCTGTTGATCAACAAAAACTACCAGGGTCATATTTTGCAAGTGCTGCCGCCAAACGTATCCAAGTGGAAAGCGCTACGCCAACTGGCGCATCAAGAAGGTGTGGCAGAAGCATCGATTGTTGCAATAGGGGACGACGAAAACGATATGGAGATGATCCAACAGGCTGGGCTCGGCATCGCGATGGGCAATGCCCAAGCAAAAGTTAAGGCCGTTGCCGATTATGTGACGGGCAGCAATGCTGAAGACGGCCTGGTGCAGGCCATCGAACGTTTTTTTCTATGAAAACACTTTCCGGAAAGGGACAGCTTTAAATCTGTCCCTGTGTATTTTTCGCGACCTCAGGATGTCGCTTGTAGCGTGACTAAGACATCGCCGACGCTTGCAACGCACACGCTTACTTGACAAGGACTGATTGGCATGGAATTCCCGCTGTCTCCAACAACACCGGTTGAAGCCCTCCCCTTTACCTTTGTCGATGTTGAAACGACGGGTCTGAAGGCGGAGGCCGGTGACCGGGTATGTGAAATTGCCTTGCTACGCATGCAGGGCGGGCAGGAAATCGACCG
>JAPULM010000100.1 GCA_027294925.1 bacterium | reverse complement strand
CTTCATGAGACGCTCTCAAAACGCGTTGCTGCAACCTCAAATAACTTAAGCACTTATTTGCCTATGCAACTTTGCGTACCTTTGTACACTTTTACCCAAGGCTTGGCATGGCTGTACCACCATGGATACCCTCATGACCTCCCTTAGCGCCTATTTACGCACGAATGTGCACAGTACCCTTTTTTCAAGGTTTACAAGCCATTGCTGGCGAGGATAAGGTGGGTGCATATAGGACTTTGCCCACCGTCCTGACGAGTTTCCTCGCACTCGATCTCACAACCAAAACAGCGCACTGAGACCTTAGGATTGAATCGCAAAGTATTTTTTAGGCGTAGTTCCTAACCCCCGCCTGAACATCGCGATAAAAGCGCTGGTGCTATCATATCCAACCTCCATCGCTACGGTTGTGACCGCTTGCCCGTCAGCCAATCGGACCAGACTTTCCAAAAGACGCGCCTGTTGCTGCCATTGGCGAAATGTGAGTCCCGTTTCCGAGAGAAACAGCCGCGCTAATGTACGGCTGCTCGCACCGACCATACGCCCCCAAGCGTCAAGGCTGCGGTTGTCAGCCGGACTCTCTTTAATTGCGGTGCTCATCTGAACGAGTCGGGGGTCTGTTGGTTCCGGTAGGTACAAAGGGGCCACTGAAACCGCGCGTATTTCATCGAGGATGAGCATCATAATATGCTCTTCTCTCCCACCAAGCACATATTCCTTCGGTAACGCGCAGGCTGCCAAAATGAGTTCACGTAACAGGGGTGACACATTCACGACACAACACTCGGTCGGAAGCCCCTGGGCCGCATCGGGTTGAATAAATAGACTGCGAAGAGAAATAGGCCCGAGCGTTTGTAAATCGTGACGCTCAGTCGCTGGAATCCAAACCGCTCGCTGGGGGACAACCACCCAGCTCCCTTCGGCCGAACTCACTTTCATGACGCCTTTTGAGGCGTAAAGCAGCTGGGCGCGTACATGCCAGTGCAGTCCTGTCTTACGACCGATCGCATAGTCGTTGGGTCGGGTGACAATGGGCCGCGGCACGTCTTTGCCATAATGGGTCAGCTCGTCAATCTCTGGGGTGGAAAATGTCTGGCTCTCGTTATTTTTTGTCATAATAGCGACAGATTATAGAGCTTAAAATCGGTATATTCAAGAACGTCCGACAAGTGCTTGTCCTCTCAGTCTCGGAGGATATAAAACAATGATGACTGCGGAGACCCTACGGATTCACACCTGGGACATCCGGTTTCTGCACGATTACTTGATTACTGTGCAAGCTCCCGGAGCAAGCCAAGAAGGAGGCCGCTGATGACCTACGCCAGTCGCAACTTCCTGTTCCTCAACATCGGACACGCGCTCGATCATTTCTTCATGCTCATCTTCACCACTGCTATGCTTAGCGCCAGCATGAAGGGGGATTTCGAAGGGTCATATGGCGCGCTACTGCTTTTCACGACCTTAAGTTTCTTTTTCTTCGGCGGCGCTTCGCTGCCGGCCGGCTGGCTGGGCGACAAGTGGAGCCGGCAAAACATGATCGTGGTGTTCTTCATCGGTATTGGCGCTGCCTCGATCTTCACCGGCTTATCCACCGGCCAGCTTGGCGTTCAGATTGGTCTGGCCATGATCGGTGTCCTGGCGGCCATCTATCATCCCATCGGCATCGCCTTGGTGGCTGAGGAAGCCGGTCGGATGGGACGCGCGCTTGCTATCAATGGCGTGTGGGGCAATATCGGTGTCGCACTGGCTGCTGTGATCACCGGCGCTATCGCCGAGTACTGGGGCTGGCAGGCGGCTTTTATCGCACCGGGAATCTATGCCGTAGCCATTGGTGTTAGCTACGCCTTGCACTTACGCCTGACGCCAGGCGCCGACGAGGATCACGATGACGCTTTCCGGGCGAATAAGCTGTGTGGCCTGTTTGTCTCGGGGCCGCTGTTGGGAACGCTGGCAGTGATCGGCGTGTCCATTTTCGGCTTCATGACCTACAAAGCCGTGGACATGTTCGGCTGGTATGCTTTGGTTATCCTGCCTATTGTCTATGCGGCGATGGCCTGCCTCGCTTATGTAATGCATACCTTTCAAAAAGGTGCCTTGCAGCAGGACGGCGCCCCGTCGGCCAAGCGGCAGTTCGATGTCACGGTGGATATCCAACAACGTGTCTTTGTCTTCCTAATCGTAGCCCCATTGTTCGGCGGTCTTATTTTCCAAGCGACAACGATCGCCTTACCGAAAATATTGTCCGAGCGGCTAGCCGCGCTGATTACAAACCCGTCCGAGATCGGCATCGTGGCGGCGGTCGTATTCGCCTTGGCGGCACTGGGGCAGGTGGTGGTCGGCGAACTGCTGGATCGCTACCCAATCCGGCAGATCTATTTATCGGTGATCGGCGTGCAGCTGCTACTGTGTGCACTGGCTGTTTCTGCGTTCGGCTGGCTCGCGTTGCTGGTCGCCACGCCACTTATGCTGGCCACCTTCGGGGCCATTCCGATGAACGATTGGATCGTCGCCAATTACATCGGCGGCCGTTGGCGCTCCCGAGTCTACGCGGTGAAATCGCTAATGTCACTGGGCGTTGGCGCGGTCGCTGTGCAGGTCTCTGGCCGGCTGCACGACCTGACGGGCAGCTTCGATGCGCTGTTCATGGTGATGACCGGCTGCGCTGCGATTGTTATCCTAGGCGCAATATTCCTGCTGCCTGCGCGCCCACCCGAGCCGGTGGCGGTTCTGGCAAAACAATTGGCAGGATAGCAAAATCCATTCTCAGCCGTTTGTCCCGGTTGGGGTCCCAGGAGCAACGGGCGGAAAATGTACGGTAAGGCTCCCGGAACGCCTTCTTCAGCCGTTATTCGTCTGATTCCACCCCCAGACTCAGAGGGTCAACGTGTCCGTTGCACCCCCTTTGCTTTCCAGAGGCGTTTGCCGCGTGAAGTATGTGCCGTTCGGGATGACATGGGAAAAGGCAAGGGGCGAAATCCGAGCCAACTCTTCATCTGTGATGGTCTCACCAGACGCTCGCAGCTGCTCGATGATCCGTGTCATGTGCACGGTATTCCACACCAATACCGCATTAGACAGCAGGCTGAGACAGGATGCCTTATTCATAATCTCTTCGTAATCTCCAGTCTGAAAAGCACCTTGGTTGGCAAAGAAGAGTCGGCGAGCGAGCTGATGCCGCCCTTCGCCACGGTTGGTTTGCAACTGCATCCGCCCGCGAAGCTCTAAATCTTGGACATAGCGCAAGAGGTAAATGCTTTTTAGGGCCTGCCCCAAGGCGCTGAGTGCCTTGGCCAAACGATCAGATGGTCCACTACTGGCCAAGCGTTTCAACACGACATGCGCCGGCGCGGTTCGGTTACGCAGGGAGGCGGCAACGCGGATCAGTTGGTCCCACTGCTCGCAAAAGAGAGCGCTATCAACCGTGCCACTGACGACCTCATCGAGACGACCATAGGATTTGCTCCAGTCCAACTTGTAGAGCTTTTGCTTGCTCACGTTGAGTCGGGGCATCAGGCTATAGCCCAG
>JAPULM010000010.1 GCA_027294925.1 bacterium | reverse complement strand
CGAACCCCTCGCTAAACCAGCCATACACCGGCGCCAGCAGGTCGTGGGCGTCCTGGCGCTTGTCCTGCTGCTGCCACAGGCGGGCCAGGCTGGCGGCGGCGCGGAGTTCTCCCCATTTGTTACCTTGCTGGCGAGCAATGGTGAGCGCTTGCTGAAAACTGGCTTCAGCCTGAGACTGGTGATCAGCCTCCAGTTGCAGCAACCATTCGCCCTTGAGCCGATGACATTCTGCAACCGAATAGCCTCCCCCCGCTTGCTCATCTTGAAGTAAGATGTCGTCAAGATCCTCCAAGGCCTGTTCCCATTGTCCGTGCAGCGCGTCCATTTCGCAAAATAGCATGCGTGAATACCCATGTCGGACAAGCGCGGAAATATATGCACGCGCATTGCGCTCCTGGATTCGCGCCATCCCTTCTTCAACATGACCTTGTTTGGCCAACGCATATCCGTAGGCCTGCAGACTTTGGACTGCGAACTGTCCGAATCCATGGGCATCTGCCAGGGCCAGGAGGGTTTCGGCATGAGTGATGGCCAGAGGCCATTCCCGGCGCCAGTTGCGGAAGCGTTGGGCGATCAACAGGGCATATGCGTAGGTATGGGGGTGGTTGAGATCCTGGGCTATTTGCAATGCAGTCTGCATCTGCTCGGCAGCCTGATCGGCGTATCCCAATAGTCGCAAGGACTCGGCAAGATAGATATAGCACCCGACACCTGGATCTATACTACTGGTCAGAGACACCAGGGCGGCGTGGTGTTGGACATCGTAGTGGCGGATGCCCTGTGTGGCGTGTGCCCGCGCAGCCTGAAAATCACCGCGGAATAAGGCGATAACGCTGGAACAAAAATGGGCCACGGTGAGGCGCTGCGGATCTTCTAAGCGCTCGGCGATGGTGAGGAGTTGCTTAGACAGTTCCTGGCTGGTTCGATAATCCGCTCTGACGAAATAAAAGATAAACAATCCAACCAGCACGGGAAACAGTTGCGGGGTATCGTCAAGCTGCTGACACAGTTGCCAGGCACGTTCCAAGGCCTGCTCGGCCTCGGTGGCGCCAAACCCTGTGGTGGCCTGGAGTGAAGTACCCAAGGCCACTTGCAAGACGATTTCCTGTTGTATGTGATCATGGGTCTCAGGCAGCTCGGATAGGAGAGCCAACCCCCGGTTACAGTGTTCAACCGTCTCCACCAACGCCTGGCGCTGCCGGGCACGTTCGACCGCGTGTTGCCAATAGGTGACCGCCGGCTCGTAGCCTCCGGCCTCCGTATAGTGATGCGCCACCAGTTCGGGTTGGGTGGCGGTGATCTCCGGAAACATCGCCTCCAGACCCTCGGCGACGCGTTGATGCAGCTGCTGGCGGGTGCGTTTAAGCAACGACGCATACGCTGCATCCTGGATCAGCGCGTGTTTAAAGATGTACCTGGAGCGTGGCGGCCTGCCCCGCTGGTAGAGGAGTTCGGCCTGCACCAGCTGGTCGAGTTCCTCTTGTAGCGTGGTCTCATCAACGTCAGACAATGCTTGCAGCATATGATACGAAAACTCCCGTCCCAGCACGGCGCCGAGCTGGGCGATTTCTTTGGCGGCGCTAAGCTGATCCAAGCGGGCCATGAGCGAATCCTGCAAGGTGTCGGGAATGGCCATGGTCAGCAGCGGGCCAGTGAGCACATACTGGTCGACCTCTTCCCGAAGCAAATCCGACGCCAGCACCATCTTGGTCAACTCTTCGATAAACAGCGGTACGCCATCGGTCTTGTTCACAAGGTGCTCGGCCACTTCCCCCGGTAGCGTCTTGCTCCCCGCCAGGTGCACAATCAGCGCCTCGACCTGCGGACGTTCCAGGCGATTGAGGGTGATTGGCGTCAGATGCGAACGCGACGGCCACGGCGGCTTAAACGCAGGGCGATAGGTCAGCACGTGCAGCATTGAGACCGTGGGTGTCTGCTCCAGGATGAGCCCCAACATCTCTAGCGTTGAGGGGTCTGCCCAGTGCAGGTCTTCCCACATGGCCAGGACGGGCTGATGTTCGGCTTCCTCCAGCAACCACCCTACCAGGGTATCCAGTGTCTGCTGCCGGTGTTGTTGGGGAGACAAGGTCGGCGCCGGATAGCGGTCATCAGAAGGTACCGAGAGAAGAGTGGCCAACAGGGGCACGGCTTCTTGCAGGGGAAGGTCCGTGGTCTGCAGGGCCTGTTCCAGCTTATCCAACCTCGCATCAGGACCATCGTCACGGTCAAACCCCAGCATGTGCTCCAAGTGCATGATCACCGGATACAGGGCACTGTGGGTGTGATAGGGAGAACAACGGAAGGTGAGTCGTCTGTACCCCTCGTCCATGACCTGGGCACGTACGGCCGCCAGCAGGGACGACTTGCCAATACCGGCTTCGCCACTGATCAATACGACCTGTCCAAGTTGTGCTTTGGCCTGCTCCCAGCGTCGCATGAGTAAGCCGACTTCCTCGTCCCGACCGACCAGGAAGGGGACACCGACAGCAGCTGTCTCGTCTTCGTGGTCCTCCATGGGACCGAGCACTCGGAACACCGGCATGGGCTCGGCCATCCCTTTGAACTCATGAGGTCCCAGGTCCTCCAGGGCAAACATCCCCCGCACCAATCGAGCGGTCACGTTGCTAAGCAACACCGTATTGGGCGCTGCTAACCCTTCTAAGCGCGAGGCAATGTTGACCGTTTCGCCGGTGGCCAGGTTCTCATGTCGTCCACCTCCACCCATTTCCCCGACCACCACTGGCCCCGTATGGATGCCAAGGCGCACGGTGAGCTGCACGCCTTTTTCACGTTCCAGGCGTGGATTGAGCTTCGTGGTGAGGGCCTCGACAATCCCCAGACCAGCGTGTGCGGCTCGCTGCGCGTCATCTTCATGCGCCTGCGGCCAGCCAAAGTAGATCAGCAGCCCGTCACCAAGATACTGGGCCATATGGCCAGCGTACTGCTGAACAACCTCGGCGGCAGTGGCCTGATAGGCGCGGACTACCTCACGCAGGTCTTCGGGGTCGAGCTGTTGGGAGAGTTTGGTCGAGTCGGCAAGGTCACAGAACATCACTGTCAGTTGCCGCCGTTCGGCCTCGGGAGACGTGCGTGATGACTCTAATAGGGCACCGTGTTCATCGTGCGCCGTGACATCGTCTGTGATAGGGTGTGTTGGTTCAGCTGTGACCGCAGGTGTGGCAGTCGTCGTTTCTGAGGTCGCTGACGATCTTGTTGGTACGGCGAACTGTGTAGGAGGTTGCGCCTCTCCTGTCCAGACCAGACCTTTCCCATTCTGATCTTGGGCCATGCCTTTGAAGCTCAGTTCTTCCCGCAGCTTCCCCAGGAGTACCTCGTCGAGGCTAAATACTTGCATGAGGGTGTGGTACGTGATTCGGCCTTCACGTTGAAGCAGCCCGGTCAACACCGGAAGTATGGCGTGGAAACGGCTCTCTGCCTCCGCCCGGGGTTGTGCGTCTGCCTCGGGTGCCGCTGGATCACCAGTCCAGACCAGCATCTCATCATCTTCGTCTACGGCTAACTTCTTAACCCTGATGATCTCAAATGTCAGGTCTTCGAGATATTCGTCATCGAGACTGAACTGCCGCTTAAGAGCACGATACGATATTCGCCCATGCTGTTGGAGCAGGACGAGCATTTGTTCGAGCACCTCATAGAAGTCCATCACCAGCCCCCTGGGGTACAGTGTGATAACAGCCGTCTCAAGGACTGTCACTCATAGTAGCAGAACACCTGACGGGACTCCATGTATTAACCGAGCAGCAAGTGCTCAGTACTTCTGTTGATCAGACTTCTTTTTTGTGCGATATTAGCGCCCTGATGGCAGTTGGACGGGAAGCGATAATGTAAACCAGCTATTCACACGGATGCATGTTCAACGTAGCCGGAGCAGGGTCATGCAAAGGTAGGATTGTCGCCATCACACCAGTTCATCCAGAAGTGCCTTAGCGTCCTTCAGATCCGCCGTGTCAAACCCCTCGGTGAACCATTCATACACCGGCGACAGCAGGTCATAGGCGTCCTGGCGCTTGCCCTGGGACTGCCACAGGCGGGCCAGGCTGGTGGCGGCGCGGAGTTCCCAAGATTTAGCTT
>JAPULM010000001.1 GCA_027294925.1 bacterium | reverse complement strand
CGCAGCTGCGCATCACGTGTCAGGCCTTTGCAGTCGCGCAGCGCTTCAACCAGGTCAAGTATGACATCTTCACCATCGCCAATCACGAAAGCGTCGATAAAATCGGCCAACGGTTCAGGATGAAAGGCCCCGGGACCACCGGCAATAATCAGCGGCAGGTCGGCGTCACGTTGTGCTGAACGCAAGGGTATATCGCTCAACATCAGCATATGTAGTACATTGCTGTAACTTAGCTCATATTGGAGGGTAAAGCCGATAGCGTCAAAGTGACGCAGTGGTGATTTGCTTTCCAGACTGAATAGCGGCAAATGACGTGCATCTAGCTGCGCTTCTAGGTCCAATGCCGGCATATAGGCCCGCTCGGCCCAAACGCCTGGCTGTTTGTTGAGGATACTGTACAGAATGAGGAGACCGAGATTCGATAAACCGAGGTCATAGAGATCCGGAAACGCCAGGACAAATCGAACGTCGACATCGGCAAGATCTTTATGAACGGTGTTTAGCTCGCAACCTAAATAACGGCTGGGCTTTTGAATCCGAGGCAATACCTCGGCTTCAATGAGCGCTGCCATATGATGCATGTCTATCCTTTCGCTTGTGGTTTCAGGCCAACAGCCATCACCTATGTACGTACAGCCGCTTCTTGAGCAGCGGCATGATAGGAACTCCGCACTAAAGGACCTGCCTCGACCTGGATGAATCCCATCGCCTCACCCTCGCGCTTGAGGAGCACAAATTCGTCCGGGTGATAGAATCGTTGTACTGGTAGATGCAGCGGGGAGGGGCACAGATATTGACCCAGGGTCAATAAATCACATGCAGAGCGGCGTAGGTCGCGCATCGTACCGAGCAGTTCATCCGTGGTTTCCCCCAGCCCGACCATTAAACCCGATTTGGTGCGCATGGTCGGGTCGTGGTGTTTGACTCGCGCCAGAAGTTCCAGAGAACGCTCATATTTCGCCTGCGGTCTCACCTGGTCATAGAGGCGAGCAATGCTTTCCATGTTGTGATTGAGCACATCCGGACGGCCATCAACTACATTGGCCAGGGCCTTCCAGTTACCTTTGAAATCGGGAATGAGGACCTCGATTCGGCAGGTCGGCAGACGCCGGCGGACTTCCCGAATGGTCGCCGTGAAGATGTGACTACCGCCATCCTCGACATCGTCACGGTTTACCGATGTAATGACCGCATAGCGTAAATTTAACCGGGCAATTGCCTCGGCTACACGCTCAGGTTCTTGCTCATCGAGTACGCCGGGACGGCCCGTCTTAACGGCGCAGAATCCACAACTACGGGTGCACGTATCGCCAAGCAGCATAAATGTAGCGCTACGCTGATTCCAGCACTCGCCAATATTGGGGCACATGGCCTCTTCGCAAACCGTGTGTAGACGGTGCTGACGTACCAATTGTTTTAAGGCAAAATAAGTGCCACCCGTAGGCATCTTGACGCGTAGCCAAGACGGTTTGCGAAGAGGCCGCGTTTCAAGCTGGAGTTGGGCCACAACTGTCTCCCCAGCCGCTTAACCGGCAGCGGGCGCTGCTTCACGCCGGCGGTCGTGGCTGCGTCTGCGTCGGGTTGTTTTCACCCTACCTTCACGTCGCTCACGGATGAGTTCAGCTACGACGCTAATTGAAATTTCCTCTGGTGTATCGGCGCCAATATTGAGACCGATTGGCGCGTGTATCCGATCTAGGTATTGTTGTCCAACCCCCTTGGCGACCAGCCGTTTCCACATCTTGGCAATTTTACTTTTACTGCCGATCATGCCAATGTAACGCGCCTCGCAATCATAGACCTGTTCTAAAATGTACTGATCGTGCTGATGCCCACGTGTGACCAGAACCATGTAATCGTCTTGTCCAAAATCAAACGTGTCTTTGATCTGGTCGAATTCCATCACGATGGTGTCATCGGCCTCGGGAAAACGCTCTGGATTGGCAAAGGCTGGACGATCATCAATGACCACAACCTTGAAGCCGGCTAGTTTTGCCGCCCGTACCACAAAAAATGACACATGGCCGCCGCCAAAAACATAGACCGTTGGGGTTGGCAGCACCGGTTCCATGAACAGTTTGAGGGTGGTGCCATCTCGAAGTTCGTGATCGAGAATGGCAAACTGCTCACTTTTCAAAACGGCCTGCCCCTGGTCGGTCACAAACGCCTCAAGCTCCGGGTCACTAAGTGTGCCGACCGTGCTACCATCATCACATAATAAGATTTTACGCCGGCCTTCAGGAAACTGAGGGTGGTGGGTCAAAATCGTAATCAAGGTGCCACGATGTCCGGTATCCTTCAGGTCGAGAATGGCGCGAAACAGCTCCTCCCCTTGTTTCGGCAGAGGCTCCGTAAGGATTTCGACAATGCCCCCACAGTTAAGACCACTTTCGCCCGCATATTTCTCTGTCAATACAAATTTCTGGATGGAGCTTTTACCCGCCGCCATGACTTGACGCGCTTCGGCCCAGACGTCTGCCTCCAGGCAACCACCGCCAACCGTACCGATGATTTGACCCTCCGGCGTCACCAACATCTTGCTTTTTTCACTCATGGGCAGCGAGCCCTTCGACGCAATAATGGTTGACATGGCGGCCTGCCCGCCACGGTTTAGAATATCGATAGCTGTTTCAAAGACATCTTCTATCATCGTGGCGTCTCCTCTTCATGTTGAAGTTGACACACAGTACCAAGCCACGCGGGTGGGTTCACGAATTTATATTGACGAGTTTAATATATATTCATACTACCGCGATTATGGACTTAAACGCAACCCTGCCAGCGCCTATTCCGTCCGCCGCAATGGGAATAATAACCGTCTCAACCCCTCGACACGATGGGCAACGCGAGCGCTCGTCCGTGCTCGCGTTGAAGGCGCCGCTGTTGACGCTCATCACCCAGGAAGTCCCACGGTAAGCCGGTTTCCCGGGCCAGATCCGTACACACAAAGCGTTGCCAATCAAAATCGATTTGCTGCGCCGCCCGCCGCCAATTACCCTCTTGCTGGTACGTCGCTAGCAAGAAACGGCTCATCTCACGGCCACCCCGGGTTAAAATGGCTTCCAGGTAAGCGGTTTTGAGGCTTTCATGCTTTAGACGGAGGTGCGATTCTTTCCGGATGGCGTGCCGTAAGGTTTGTAGTTTTGCCTCGATTTGCTTGGCTGGCAGCATGGCGCACCACTGCAAGGGGGTGGCTGGTTTTGGAATGAACGGATTGACACTTAACGTCAGCGTGCCTAGAGCACCCCGCGCTCGGCCATGCTGTTTCATGCGTTGCCAGATTTTGAACACGAGCGCTATCAATTCGGCAAGATCGTCATCCGTTTCCGTCGGCAGTCCGATCATCGAATACAGTTTAAGATTCTGCATACCCTTGGCTAACAGCATGTCAACCCCGGCCAAAATGACGGTTTCGCTCATCTCTTTACGAATGAGGTGCCGTAAACGCTCCGAACCGGCCTCAGGCGCCACCGTACAGGAACGCACCCCACTCTGCACCATCCCGTCGATAAGGACCTCAGGCATACGATCCATGCGTAATGACGAGATACTAATGGCAACGTCCATCTCAAGCAAACCCTGCACGACTGCCGCAAGGTGCCGATAATCGCCCGTGGCCGAACTGATCAGCCCAACCCGACTGAGGGGAGAAACCCCCATCTGGCGATCCCGTTGTTGTTGTGATGCGACCAAGTTCAACACCGTCTCGGCCGGTAGCTGACGGAATTTTGGGTACACATAGCCGACCGTACAGAAGCGACACTTCCAGGGACAGCCCCGGGTCATCTCAATCAACATCGAAGCACTGAATTCGGTCTCTTTGGTCAACACGACAGAGTACGCCGGCCACTCGGCAAGATCGCTAATTTTACGGGGCGACATTGTGTTGCCATCACGCATCGGGCGATGCAGAGACGGTATGTAAAGCCCGGCTATTTCGGCAGCCTGACGTAGATGCTCATGGCGCGCCTGCCCTAAGCCGTCATCCGCTAGGTCCAGATACTCGTGGATCGCCTCTTCACCGTCGCCGATGATTATCACATCCACGAAATCCGCTAATGGTTCCGGATTAATGTAGGTAACGGCGCCGCCCACGATCACCAACGGGTGTCGCTCATCGCGTTCCGACGCCAACAAAGGCAGCCGAGACCATGCCAGCATTTGTAAGACATGCAGGTAGTCATTTTCATAGGAAACGGAAAACCCCAGTAGATGAAAATCCGCCACCGGGCGCTGCGATTCCAACGACACCAGCGAGTGCTTGTTCTGTCTATACCATACCTGTTCCTGAGGATCGGGCAAAAATACCCGTTCACAGATGGTGTCCGGACGCTGATTGATGACCCGATACATCGTGTGCAGGCCCAGGTTTGACATCCCCACAAAATAGGTATTGGGGTAGGCTAACGCAAAGCGCAGCCTGGCTTGCCCGGCGTTTTTGATTATAGTGCCACGCTCAGCTTGCAACCGCTGGCGGGCCGATTGAAGTATATCTTGGCGCATAGGTTCTTTTTTTAGGTTAATACAGAAAAAAGATTCGTATGCCGCCTATACGCGGCTCAGGCTACTCACGCTATCCATTATACGACATCCGGCTATCATTCGTCATCTTAAGGGTTTGGCACCCTCTGCCGATAACGCAAGGTAAGTTTTATTGATGCCGCCGCACGGCGATGTGTGCGCTGTATGTTTACAAGTTGACCTCGTGATACAGCGTTCCTATAGTGGGAAGCGGTGATGGACCCCCACATGAGGAGCAAGACGTATGCAAACTCAGCCACGCCGGCCAGCGCCGATTCCCGCAGGTCATCCCCTCCAACGCATGTTCCACAGCTTAACCGAGGCCAGCTTTGAGCAGGTCGGTATGCCCGACCCGGACCTCATGACGTATGTCACAAACCTCTTACTGGACTTCACCCACACCGACAATCTTTACCGAGTACGAGACGCCGATGGACGGCGCTTGGAATATCTCTTCGACATTCAACTGGAAAGCCAACGGGGCGACGCCGCATACGCACGCGAAACGCAAAAGCATTTGGGCGATTATGCACTGTTCACGGTTGGCTTGTTCCCAGAGAGTTTGCAACGTCGCCGCAGCGCAGTGAGTCCAAGCTATTATGTCGCCCAGGGCAAACAGGCCTATGCAGCCGTGTCTAAAATAGACAGCCTACAACCCAGTGCAGCGCTATTTAGTAAGCTTGCGACCTGCTTTGAGACCTGTGTGTCGGCTTTGAACGTCCAGAAGGAATTTCTCTGTGACGCCTTCTACCAGTATCTGATGCGTCAGATGCTAATCTAAACAGCAGCCACGGATAACAACGAACGACGTTCAGACATCGCGAGTCAGCGTCGCAACACACTCGATATGGTAAGTGTGCGGAAACATATCCAGTGGTTGTACGCCGGATGTCCGGTAGCCAAGCTCATACAGACGTTGTAAGTCACGTGCCAGGGTCGGAGGGCTACACGAAACATAGATCACTCGCGGCACGTGTAATTGAGCCAGTGCCTGTAAGACCTCCGGACGACAGCCGGCGCGCGGCGGATCAAGCACCACCAGGTTCGGTCGTATGCCCTGGGCCATATACCGATAGACAATACGCTCGGCCTTACCGGTGCGAAACTGACAATTATCAATGCCCAATACCTCGGCTTGCTGGATCGCCAGCAACGTGGCCTGCCGATTGATCTCCACACCATACACTTGTTTGCAGTACGGGGCAAGCGTCAAGGCAATACTTCCCCCGCCACTATAGAGGTCCAAAACCACTTCGTTGCCTTGCAACACCGCCGCTTCTCGCACCAGATCATACAGTCGCTCCATCTGCACCGTGTTGACCTGAAAAAACGATTGTGGTTGAAGACGAAAAAGATGCGCGCCAACCCGTTCATGAATGTTGCCTGTACCTGCAATTAGGGTGGTGTCGCCACTAAATACGGCTGGGGTGTCTTCTGTTTTAACATGCAGCCATAGCCCATTCGCCTGATCATGTATGGCTTCCCACAGTTGCTGTTGCACCCCATCGGCAGGTTTCTCGCGTACAATCACCGTTACCAAACAGTCCCCGGTGCGCTGCCCGACCTGAATTTGAACCTGATGCAATATCTGACCTAATGGGGGTAGCACTGCTGCCAAAGCACGGATGCGAGCCATGATAACGTCGGCTTGTGGGTCGCTGATCAAACACCTCGGTATATCCAAAATCTGCTGCTTCTGCCGGCTCATCAAACCCAAAGCGCCACCTGCGTGGTCATAGTGGTAGAGCACTTTGTTGCGATAGCCAAATGGTTTGGCGCTGCCGAGCATCGGGGCGACCGGCACCTCAGACAATTTACCAATCCGTTCTAGACATTGGCGCACTTGTTCGGTTTTGATGGTAAGCTGACGCGCGTAGCCCAGATGTTGAAGGTGGCATCCCCCACAACGCTCATACAATGTACAGGGCGCTTGTACACGCCAAGCGGAGGCGCGCCGCAGGGCGGTCACCTCACCAATCGCATAATGCCGTCGTTGGGTCAGCAGCTGTACATCGACCACATCGCCCTCGGCCGTGCGTGGGACGAATACCGCCATGCCGTTATGGTGGCCGACCCCACGGCCGCCATAGGCTTGCCGTGTAATGGTAAGCGGGCTGTCTAACGCTTGCGGCTGGATTTGCGGCCTATTTTTGTGTATCTTTCTCCGACGTCGAGACATATTTCCGCTCTGCATGAATAAGGATATGATGATGTGGCGTAAGGTCTGCAATGCAACCGCATTTGCCATCACCATGGCCTATTTGGAATCGACTATCGTCGTCTATTTACGACGCCTCTATTACACCGACCGTGACGGTTTTGATTTTCCTCTCGTTATCGTCGACGTTCCCACCCTGCTTCTGGAGTTGGGACGCGAAGCCTGCACCATTGTCATGCTTGCTACCTTTGGCATTGCGGCGGGCCGCACAAAAGTGGGCAAGTTCGCTTTTTTTCTGTTCTTATTTGGCGTGTGGGACATTTTTTACTATGTCTGGCTAAAGGTCTTTCTCGACTGGCCAGCCTCGTTACTCACCTGGGATGTACTCTTCCTTATTCCTGTACCCTGGGTTGGCCCGGTGTTAGCGCCGCTAAGCGTGGCCTGTACCATGATCGGTATGGCCTTGGTGATGCTTCAGGTGGAAAACCGAGGAGCCGTTAAAGCCGCAAGTAAACTCGTGTGGTTTGCTCAGGTCTTAGCGTGTCTGATCATTATTACCTCGTTTACCATCGACGTCATCCCCCGCCTCGACGCCAGCGGCGCCCGTCTGGCCCAGTGGGTTCCCACCACGTATCGCTGGTGGATGCTGCTGCTCGGTTTGGCTATATCGATTGTGCCCTTTGCACGCTGGGCTCGCCATGCCGATTCGCTAAAGCGATAAAATACCTGCCTCGCCTCTATTTATATCTGTCCAAGCGCCTCGCCGTGTCGGCACCAGCAGGGCATTATTGAGCGCCTGCAGAAATCGACGCCGTGACCATTCGATGGCGCCGAAGCGTGCCAGATGATCCGTATGCATCTGACAATCAACAAAATGGAAGCCCCACCTATGCAGCTGTCGCACCAGGTGTACAAAGGCAACTTTTGACGCATTCGAGCGCTGCGCAAACATCGATTCGCCAAAAAAAGCCGCCCCCAACGACACCCCGTAGAGCCCGCCACCCAGCTCGCCATCAACCCATACCTCAGCCGAGTGTGCAAAGCCTAGATCATGTAGACAGCCATAAGCATGCATCATCTCGTCGGTTACCCACGTACCGTCTTGCCCAGCCCGAGGGGTGGCGGCACAGGCCTGCATGACGCGGTTAAACGCAGTGTCAAAGCGCACCTCAAAGCCGCCCTTGTTGATCGTCCTTCTTAAGCTCCGACTGATATGGAGTTCTGAAGGCAGCAGCACCATCCGTGGATCGGGAGAAAACCACAGCAGCGGCAAGCCTTCATGTGGCCAGGGAAAGATGCCCTGCGCATAGGCAAGCAAGACTCGCTGCGGGCTCAGATCACCCTCAATGGCGAGCAACCCATCGGCGTCGGCGTCGTTCGGATGCGGAAACGCGATCTGCTTGGTTAAACGATAAATCGGCATGGCGACAACCTTGGCTCAGGTGCAAAACCCAACCTGTCCCTTCCCTTTGCAAAGGCGGCAGAAAAATTTTCAGACCATCTCTTAACGTGGACTTTACCGTTTTTTCTTTTGCAGGGCGTCTTGCAGCTTGGGAAACTCAAAACCCAGGTTTTGCGCCAAACGAAGATAATCCCATGCCTTGTCATATTGTTTCGTTTCGTAGTGGGCCTGGATGAGTAATTTGTAGACTTCGCTTACGTATGGGGTGTGTTTGACCGCCTTTTCAAGGTGACCAATGGCTTTCCGTGGTTGTTGCAAGGCAGCAAGATAAACCTTGCCCATGCCAAAATGCACCGACGGCGCAAGATGCGGACTAGCCTGGAGAATCGTTTTGTAATTTTGCAGGGCTTCGTCGGCATAGGAGCGATTTTTATACGCAATCGCCGCATTGGTGTAAATTGCGCTGCGCAGCATGAAAACTTGGGTGGACTGTGGTGCATAATGATGCGCCTTGTCCAAATAGGATAGGGCGTCTTTATAACGTCGAACTGAGCTGTAAACCGTTGCCAGCTTAAGATATGTCTTAATACTGTCTTTCTCGAGTTGCAAGGCTGCTTTTAGCGCTCTTACCGCTGCATCCGTATTATTTTTCTCGGCAGCACGATCAGCCGTCTCATAGTAGCGCTCAATCTGTGGCGAAATGACCTTAACAATGATATATCGTTGCTCTATCTCGATCACCTTGCTGATCTGGCCAGGACGCAGTTTTTTTAGAACCGAACGTAGAGCCGGCTGCACGTCAGCCAGGCGAACGATACCGCTGTAACCCCACGATAGGCGTTCCGGACCCATCGACTTTTGTGCCGCCAAGGCGCTAAATGAAACGCCTTTGACGAGCTGCTGACGAATGTTACGCGCTTTTTGCTGGTCAGCAACGGTGATCATGCGCAACGCCTTGACCTCTTCGGCAACCAGCAAGTCGGCACCAACGGTGCAGGAACTCAACAATATAAGAAAGATCAGGCAACGACCGTACATATCGACCTCTATTTTTTGAAACATTCAACTGCAATCTGTGCAGACAGAATATGGCGAAGATACTGGTTATCTTATGATACAGACCTAACGACGAAATGCTAGGGAGATTTTGAACCTGCCTGGGCAAAACGTTCAGGCAACTGGTCAGCGCGTAGGGTTTTGAAGTAGGCAATCATACGGCGCAAATCGCCCCCGTGGGCTGCTAACGTGTCGTCAAAATACGACATGTTGCGATTATAACGCCGAAAGGACAAAAGGACCGCGTTATTCAAGGTCTGACGCTCAAAATAGCGCCGATAATAAGTTGTTTTCATCTGCGGGAATACGGTTGAATAGTTACGTTTGGCCGCGGCGAAAAGGGGTTCACGGCGCTTTCGTTTTTCTTCAACACTAAGTGGCAGTTGGTATAATGTCTCGAGACGGTCGATCAGCGCCCGCATATAAGCCCGGAAGACGGCGGCATCGGCGCGCATGTCTCGGTAGTGTTGAAGCTCGGCTGAGGTTTCGCCGTAGCGCCGGGCAAGATAAGCGATGGTGCCTTTCTCACCGATGAAGTTGGCCAGACTTTCGTTGAAGCTGACGTTTCCCTTGATCCAGACCGTCTGATGGAGCAGCTCGTGAATGATGGTATTAATCAAGGTGAAATCGTGCGACCGTAACATCGAAGAGAGGATTGGATCGTCAAAATACCCCAGGGTGCTATAGGCCCGCACGCCGCGCACGTAGGTATCGTACCCCTGCGCATCAAGTTTACGCTGTTCTCGAATTGCCTTTTCTTTGTTGAAAAACCCCTTGTACGGTAGACGCCCGACGATTGGAAAACGCCAGATATATGGCTGCAGCGCATCTTTAGGCGCCGCCGATAGATTGTAGCTTACGTAAAGACCGTCAATTTGTACAAACGTCGTGTAGCTGTTACTGGCATCCATCCCGAGCTGCTCAATGGCGAAGCTTCGAGCAGCTAGGATCAGACGAACTTTTTTCTCTTCCTGGTCACTCAGCGTGGTGCTTTGGAGCACTTCCTCAACCGGTTGCTGACGGGATAACAGGCTCATTTGCCCTGCCGTAACATGCCACAAATAGCCGACTCCGCAACCATTGAGAAACAGCACGCATAGGGTTAGGCTGCTCAGGCGGAAGAAATTTCCGTCTAGCTGCCTAGTCGAGCAGCGAAATCGGACGGCGTCCGGCAAACCCCGTCTCATAGCGATGAAAATGCTCGATATCAGGCTCACCCAGTTTCCAGCAATAATAGTAACCATCTCCTGAATCAAAATCAGCCAGCCATAACCCTTTGACGTCAACACCAAGGTCATTAAGTTCAGCGACCCAGTTCTGCAGTTCAGTCTGCACACATCGTTCGACACGTTCCATCGTCGCCGAATCGTCGGGGTCTTCGATACTGTCTTGTAGCGCCTCGACATGATCGTAGTAGCGCTGCGTGATGGCTTCAACCTGGGGTAATAAGGCTCGTGCTTCTGCGAGGGTGAACATGACCATACGACATTCCTTATACGCTATCGTCTCCAAAAACGTCGCTTGCGGCTGCCCGGTAATAAGGCATCGGCGATGTCTTGCCAATTGCTTTTTTTGCCATCACCAACCATACGTAGCCCACGATCGTCGATATAGGCCATGGCCAGTGCTTTATCGTGTATCCAAATCTCGTCGAACGGGATGTCATGCTGATCTAAAAACGTCTGCACCGCCTCTGGGCTATTGACTTCTTGGCGATACGTTCCACTTGTTCGGTAATATGATGAGGTGCGCACCGTATGGATAATGATCCAATAACCGGCTTGTTTGAGGCGCTGTAGCGCTTCACGGGCGCCAGCAATGGGTTGGCCAAAGGCTGGGAAACGATGCTCGCAAATGGTGCCGTCTAGGTCGACAACAATCGTTCCGCGGCGTGACGGTTCGCTCATCACCAAAACCCCTCCGTGCATACGTATCTGGTAGCACTGGGTAGCAGTCTCTGAGCGCTTCCAAACGTCGTATCACATTTGAAAACAACATCCTTTGTCCTACCAAACTGACAGGGTATTTGCACCACGCAATACTCGTTTTGACGACCCCTTTACAACCCAACCAGCATGGTGCCAGCAGCCGGCTGGAGCCTATGAAAGACTGACTGTAACGAAACACCTCAGAGCTGTCAACGACAGGGTTGTTGCTCGCAGCAATTACAAACTTGCAGCAGACAGAAGAAAAAATCCTTCCTGCTAGGCTTCCTACTGCTGCTAGATGGCCCGGCGGAAGGTTTGTTATCGGCTCAATATGATCGTTTTTCCATCGTCCACGTTACCCTAATGGCGGCTGTCGCTGCGTTCTGGATCCTGGCAGCCCGTGTCGATGGGTCCTGCCGGTGGCAGACGCGACTTGGGCTGGGGTTGTGTGGCGCTGTTGGCGTTGCCGTTGTGATGTGGCTCATTTTCCCCGCCTTCTATCGGGGACCACTGGTCGCCATGGACCCTGGGCTATGGCCCATCTTTCTGCAAGATAATAGAGAATGGGAGCCCGTTTTATCCGGCCGGCAAGGATTTATCGGTCCCTTTATTGCCACTCTACTCCTGCCCCTGGCCGCGCTTGTCTTGTACGCCTGGCGGCGCCTCTCTAAAAGCGGCAACCGTACTGCTGGCCGCAATTGCTTCTGTCGTCCTAATTGGCGTCGGCGGTGCCCTACAGCCATCGAGCGTCGAAAAAAACTCCGCTTGTCGCTGGCAAGCGGCAGCCACTGCCCTCAATAAGGAGTCGCCGGGCGTGGTTCTCAGCAGCCTGTTTTGGGGCCCGCAGCTACTCTGGAGCACCGATTTCGCCGTTATTACCACCCCGATGCACCGCAACGATCAGGGCATTTTATACAGCCATCAGGTGATGACCGTCTCCGATCCGGCGGAAGCGAAACGTCTGTTGGCGCAACGCGATATTACCCATGTGGTCTGGTGCCAAGGAATGGCCTGGGCACCGATGGTGCAGCCCAATAGCCCCGCAACGTTCTACGCTGAACTGCAAGTGGGTAGGATACCTGACTGGCTCACGATGGTGCCAACAGATAGCCCAGGATTGAAGTTGGCTCGCGTTCATTTAGCGCCGCAGTGAGATGTTTCGAAAAGAATCCCGTTAAAACTGCGTATCTTAATCGTCTGATCGTGCCGCTATGCCGATGTCAGTGACTGTACAGGACTAATCGGCAGTATGTCGAGCAGCGCAGCGTGCAAAGGCTGCCTTGCCGGCGCGTGCGAGCTGCTGGCTGCTGGCGCTG